>CAZXHW010000149.1:0-12248 GCA_964639915.1 uncultured Heliomicrobium sp. | reverse complement strand
GAATCAGTTTCGTCAAGCTCCGCCAGCTTCTGTTCCAGCAATTCCATTTGCAGAATTTCGTTGCGCTTCTTTTCGCCGCCGGAAAAACCTTCATTGACTGAACGGTTGATAAAGCTCTTGTCCATTTCAACGATTTTGATTTTTTCCTGAATCAGGTCATCGAATTCCAGCGGATCAAGTTCGTCACGGCCATCGTGTTTGGCTTTTTCGTTGTAGGCCATGCGCAGAAAGTTGGCGTTGCTGACGCCTGGAATTTCAATCGGATATTGAAATGCCAGAAAGACGCCTTCGCGCGCACGTTCGTCCGGCGCTAGTTCCAGCAGGTTTTTGCCGTCGTACAACACTTCGCCGCCGGTTACTTCATAGCTGGGATGCCCAGCCAGCACTTTCGCCAAGGTGCTTTTGCCGGAACCGTTCGGTCCCATTATAGCGTGAATCTCTCCGGCTTTGACCGTCAGGTTCAAGCCTTTCAAAATCTCTTTGCCATCAATCGTGGCGTGTAAGTTACGAATCTCTAGCACTGATCTTCTCCCTCCCGCTCCTGCGCGGTTCCTCAATTAAGACAACTTCAAATCTTCGCCAGTGTACTGTTTGGTCAGCAACATGATCTGCCCCGTATGCAAACCGAAATGCTGCACGATGCGCAAAATTGCCTGCATTACCGTCACATCGTTCCCTTGAATCTCTTTGCGTTCGAGCAACTTGTTTGGATCAACATTGGCCAGCACTTGATCCGCTTTTGCCAACGTGGCTTTTAGTCGAGCCAGCAAATCTTCGCGTGTAAAATTGCCTCGCTCACCGAATTCGTGCTCCCGGTCGCGTTCGTAAGGCAGATTGCCAACGCCGCCAATGATCCATTGCTGCACGTTGCCAGAAAGGTGCAGGATCAAATTGCCAACACTGTTGGAAGCTTCGTTGGCTCGTTGCCAAACATCTTCATCGGTCAACTGTTCCAAACAGCGTTCGACTCTGGGTAAATAGTACGACGTGAAATACCAACGCGCTTGATCAAGAAAGTATTGAGACGTGTCCATAGGCCTAATCCGTTACTTCAACAATAACTTCAATCTCAACTGGAATGCCGTGTGGCAGCGAACCCATTCCGACCGCCGACCGCGCATGGCGTCCGGCATCGCCAAAAACTTCGACGAACAAATCCGAACAGCCATTGATGACAAACGGCTGATCGCCAAATTCCGGCGTGGCGTTGACCATTCCCAGCACTTTCACAACCCGCTTTACTCTGGCCAGCGTGCCCAGTTCAGCTTTCAGCACAGCCAGCAACGTCAACCCCGTTTCGCGCGCATATTGGTAGCCTTGCTCTTTGGTGAATTCGGCTCCGACTTTTCCCTTAACGGCAGAGATGGGGCCTTTGCCTGCCAAGTAAAGAAGATTGCCCGTGCGCACGGCATGAACATAAGTTCCCGCCGCATTTGGAACCGGCGGCAATGAAGCTTCAATTTCTGCGAATTTGTCTGACATTGATTCGATGCTCTCCTGTTTAGTTTGATTACCCTACGCTTCCTTCCAGCTTCATTCCCAGCAACCGCGTCGCCTCGACAGCAAATTCCATCGGCAGTTCGCGGAAAACTTCTTTGCAGAATCCGTTGATGATCATCGAAACGGCGTCTTCGGTGGAAACGCCGCGCTGGTTGAAATAGAAAATCTGCTCTTCGCTGATTTTGGAAGTCGAAGCTTCGTGTTCGATCCTGGCCGTGTTATTGCCGACTTCGATGTACGGGAACGTATTCGCGCCGCACTTTGTGCCGATCAGTAAACTATCGCATTGCGAATAGTTCCGAGCGTTTTCGGCTTTTGGCAAAATCTTGACTAGGCCGCGATAGCTGTTGTTCGAACGTCCAGCAGAAATGCCTTTGCTGACGATTCGGCTCCTGGTGTTTTTGCCGATGTGAATCATCTTCGTGCCGGTGTCGGCTTGCTGCATGTGGTTGGTCAGCGCGACGGAGTAAAACTCACCGATGGAGTTGTCGCCCTGTAAAATGCAGCTTGGATATTTCCAGGTAATCGCCGAACCGGTTTCGACCTGCGTCCATGAAATCTTGGAATTAACGCCGCGACACGCGCCACGTTTGGTGACAAAGTTGTAAATGCCACCCTTCCCGTCTTCGTCGCCCGCATACCAGTTCTGAACCGTTGAATACTTGATTTCGGCATCGTCCAACGCAACCAATTCGACGACAGCAGCGTGCAACTGATTCTTGTCGAATTTCGGCGCGGTGCAACCTTCCAGGTAAGAAACGTGACTGCGCTCTTCGGCGACAATCAGTGTGCGTTCAAACTGGCCTGACTCGGAGTTATTGATGCGGAAGTAAGACGACAATTCCATTGGGCTGCGGACGCCTTTTGGAATGAAGCAGAACGAACCATCCGAAAAGACTGCGGAATTCAGCGCCGCAAAATAGTTGTCGGTGTACGGCACAACCGAACCCAGATACTTTTTGATCAGTTCAGGGTGGTCATGCACCGCTTCAGAAAACGAGCAGAAGATGACACCTTCCTTCGCCAGCTTTTCTCTAAACGTGGTGGCGACTGAGACGCTGTCGAAGATCGCATCCACGGCAACGTTGGCCAGCATTTTCTGTTCGTTCAGAGGTATGCCCAGTTTGGCGAACGTGTCCAGCAGCTCAGGGTCAACTTCATCCAAACTCTCCAGCTTCTTTTTCGGCTTTGGCGCGGAGTAATAAATGATGTCCTGGTAATCAATCTTGGGATAATTGACGTTGGCCCATTCCGGCTCCGTCATCGTCAACCAGTGGCGATAGGCTTTCAGCCGCCATTCCAGCAACCATTCCGGCTCGTTCTTTTTGGCGGAAATGGTGCGAACGATGTCTTCGTTCAACCCGCGCGGAATCGTTTCGGCTTCAATGTCCGTGACAAAACCGTATTTGTATTCTCGATTGGCAAGTGCCTCTACAGCCGCTGTGCTCATCTTTTTCTTTCCTCTAAGTTGACAAAATAGTCAGGTACGAGTGCAAATTTTTTGCGGTTCTAGTTCGCTGCACGTGCAACGGCAGGCAATCGGCTGCCGTTCTTGCTGGTGATTTGAACGAACTTCACATCAATTGCCCCGGTCAGCAAAGCCGAAACCGGGACTTTATCGAAAACGCTGTTGACGAAATCTGTAATGCTGGTCCAAACCGGTCGAAGCCCGCAATCGTCGTGATGCACGCAAGTGTCCTGATTGCCAGTGAACTGCGAACAAATTTCCTGCTCCGAAGGAATGCCACCCAGAACGCGCATCACTTCACCAAGTGAAATTTCCGAACTTGGCCGCGTCAACCTGTAGCCGCCTTTTGGCCCGCGAACGCTTTCGACAATTCCGCTGCGGCTCAGCGTCCACAAAATTTTCTCAACGTACGCCACCGACAAGCCTTCACGGTCGGCAATGTCGCGGACGAACATTGCGCCCGGCTCTAAATTCGAGTCCGAATTGCTTTGCTGTTCGCGCGCCAACTGCAAAATGCAGCGTAGGCCATATTCTTCTTGAGATGTGATTTTCACGTTATAACCGCTTTGTTTTGTTCTTAATGAAGCCGGATACTAGCACGCGAACTTAAACCTGACAAGTTTGTCAGGGACAGTTTAGGCTAGATGGTTATAAAGCCGCACGGCGGAATCATCAGCAACAAAATCAAGCAATTGGAGAATCGTTTTTCCCGAAGTTTGATGGACAAGCTGCGGTGCGATTTCGGCCAGCGGCTGAAGCACGAAGCGTCGCAAATGCATTCGCGGATGGGGAACAATCAGATTCACGTCTTGATAATCACCATCCAGAATGAAATCTCCGAACAGCAACAGGTCAATGTCTATGGTTCTGGCTCCGCGCGGAATGATCCGCTTGCGGCCAAGCTGTGACTCAATTCCGAAGCAGAACCTCATTAAAGAATACGGCTCCAAGTTCGGCGCGGTTACAGCAACAACCTGATTCAGAAACTTTGGCTGCTCCAGGTAATCCACCGGATCGGTTTCGTAAACGGATGATTCGGCAACAATTTGCAAACCTCCGCTGACCAAAGCCGAAATGGCCTGCCGCAAATTGGCTGCGCGGTCGCCAAGATTTGATCCCAAGCCTAGATAAGCAATTTGACTCATTGACCGAATGCCTGAAATGGTGAACTATCGAACTTGGCGGATGACTTATCCGCCTCCGGCTTAATTATGAAACGCATTCAACAAACTCAACAACACCCTAAAGACACAGCAGTGATTTCTCCCAAAGGCGCAGCCCGTGTGCGCGACGGGCATTTGTGGATTTACCGTAGCGATGTGACCGGTCGCCCTAAAGTCGAAACCGGTTCAGTCGTTCGCGTTACGGACAATCGAGGGCGCTTTCTTGCCCAGGCGCATTTCGGAGCCGAATCCGAAATTACGCTGCGGCTGATTTCAAAAGAAGAAACGGAAATCAATCGCGAATTTTGGCGGCAACGATTATTGGCGGCTGCCGATTGGCGGCAACGAATCGTGACCGACACGGATGCTTACCGCCTTGTTCACTCCGAAGGCGATTACCTGCCCGGGTTGATCATAGACCGTTACGGCGATTGTTTTGTGCTGCAAACGCTGACGCGCGGAATGGACGTGCTGAAACCGATGTGGACGGAGCTGTTGGTCGAAGAGTTCCAGCCGCGTTTGATTGTCGAACGCAACGACGCAAAAGTCCGCCAGCTTGAAGGATTGCCAATGATCAATTCGGTGCTGTATTCGAAAGGCGATTCAACTGCCGCCGAGTTCCCAATCACAGAAAACGGCATTAAGTTCCAGGTGGATCTGCTGGAGGGCCAAAAGACCGGCGCGTTTCTGGATCAGCGCGAAAACCGAGCCGCAGCAATGAATTACGCAACCGGACGCGGGCTGGATTGTTTCAGCTTTCACGGTTCGTTCGCGCTGCATCTGGCCAGTGATTGCGACACGGTGACAGCAATTGATATTTCCGAACCGGCCATCGAACGCGCCAGCCGCAATGCAGAACTGAACGGCGTCACCAACATAGAATTCATTGCCGCAAACGTGTTTGACCGGCTGCGCGATTACGACGATGCGGGCGAACGTTTCGACACGATCGTACTGGACCCGCCCGCCTTCGCCAAAAACCGAGGCGCATTGGAAGGAGCGCTTCGCGGATACAAGGAAATCAATCTGCGTGCGCTGAGAATCCTGAATCCGGGCGGAGTGCTGATTACCTGTTCCTGCTCTTACCACGTCGGCGAAGAATTGTTTCTGGAAATGCTGCTGGAAGCTGCGCGTGATTCCGGCCGGCAAGTCCAAATCGTCGAAAAGCGAACCCAAAGTCGAGACCATCCGATCCTGTTGACCGTGCCGGAAACTTACTATTTGAAATGTATTGTGCTGAGAGTTGTCGGCTAACAGTTTTATGTTCCAGTTCGGCGTTCGGTAGAGTCTGAACAGATGACCCGGAATTTCCTGATAATCGAGGCGCCTGCTGCTGAGCCTTTTGCCCATCGGATGTTAGACCAATCACTTGATCTGAGAGCAAATCAAACTGATATTTCTTTCAGTGTTTTCCTGATTCTCAATAATGAACCAGTATGCCCCTTTTTCCAGTTTGACAACCTTCTCAAAAGAATTGCTGGCAGTGGCATCTATCACGGCTTTAGGCTTGAAGTTATCTGGCTCGGACTTCTTTCCGGTTACTACTTGGTAGTCCTCGTCCGTAAGAAGCAGAACTGAGAATTTGCCCCCTTCTTTTACTTTTATTTTGATGCTTATAGTACCGGCATTTCTTGCCGCTATTTCTCTATTCCATTCCGCCTGACCACCAACGCTTTTGGTTTGCTCAAGAAAAACGATTTCGTTTTGAGTTGCTCTGCTCGCCAGTCCCAAGGGCCAACTGGCGATGATAAAGATAGTGAGTAGAAATCTTCGCATTACACTCTCTTTCGGGGTCGCGAGGCCTAACATAGAACTAGCTTTCGCTGTGATCTTCGCCGTCAAACCGCATGACGCGTTGTTCTTCCTCAACGACAGTTTCCAGATGAACCGGACGTCCCCAAAGCTTGTGAACATATTCCAGAACTTTGCGCGCGTACCGAACGTCTAGCTCCGCGCCTTCGAAGCGGTGGTGAAGGTACAGTTCGCGGTTACCGCGATAATCGCCGTCTGTAACTTCAATGTAGGGAAAACCGAAGTTGGTCATGTTGGCTACCAACTGATCGCGGACTTTCTGCCATCGCTTTTCCGTGATCGTCCATTCTTCTTCTTCGACCAATTCGTAAACAAACAAATCCAGCTTTTCGCAAAGCTCTTCGGTCAGGTAATTGCGCAGCAACGAAATATCGTTTTCCGTTTCGCGCACTTCCAGCAGCTTTGCCCAACCTTCACCGGGTTTGCGGCCAAACTTTTCCTGCTCTTCCTGGGTCGGTTCGTTCCAGCGACGTTCGATGTCTTCCAGAATCGTGTAACCCAGATAGTACGGATTAAGCTGGTTGCGATGTGGAGAAACTACGCCGGAATGAAGCTCGGCAAATTCCATGTGTTCGTGATCGGGCAGATCAAGTTCGCGCATGATCCGTGAATGCATTAGTGAAGCCCAGCCTTCATTGATGATCTTGGTCTGCATCTGCGGCACGAAATACAACATTTCGTCGTGAATCATGCTCATCACGTCGCGCTGCCAGGGTTGCAATTTTGGCGAATGCTGCGAGATGAACCAGACCAGGTCTTTTTCCGGCTCCATCTTTTGATCTTTATGTTTCGCGGCTTCGGCTTTGTCGCGGGCTTCGCGTTCCTGAGTCGAAGTCAGTGCGTCATAAGGATCTTCCGGCAAGCGATGCTGCTTTTCTTCGCCGGGCTTCTTCTCTTCGCGTTGTTTCTTGATGAAAAAGTTCGGGTCAATGTGCTCTTCGATGGAAAGCACTGCGTCCAGGAAGTCTTCGACGACTTTGCGGCCGTATTTGAATTCGTATTCGTTGATGCGGCGCGCGTGCGTAGCAGCATCGTCAATCATGCGCCGGTTGGTCTGAGAGAAGTAGACGTTGTTTTTGAAAAAATCCACGTGGCCCAGCACGTGCGCGATGACCAGTTTGTTTTGCAGCAGAGAGTTGTTTTCCAGCAGGAAGGCGTATGACGGATTGGAGTTGATGACGACTTCGTAGATTTTCGACAGGCCGAAATCGTACATCGTCTTCATCTTGTGATAGGCCTTGCCGAAGGTCCAATGCGAATACCGTCCCGGCAGCGCGTAAGAGCCGACTTCGTACATGACGGTCGCCGGAACGACTTCAAATCGTGTTGGAAACGGGTCGAGCTTAAACTTGTTGGTCGCAATGTCCCAGATTTGTTCCAGTGCTTTTTCCAGCTCTATGACTTCTTTATCCATAACAACCTCCGCAGCTTTCAGTTCAGCCCAGAGCCAATATAGCACGAACCGCAGCCGGTCGAAGTCTAGACAATCCCCAATCGCTTTGAGATTATCCCTCGCAATTATTTCAACCACAGAAGGAAAGAAAGATGTTCAATTACGCCGAAATGGCGACATCAGAACTGATTGATTTACTGTTCAAGGAAGAAGACCGCGTTACGCTGGAACACATTCAGGAAATCGTGCGGCGAGGCGACGAAGCCAAACCACGGCTGCTGGAAATTCTGGAAAATCAGGATTACTGGTACGAAGGGCAACGCGGCGAATATTGGATCGAGCTTCACGCGCTGATTATTCTCAGCCAACTGAATGATCCCGCGCTGATTGCGCCGATGCTGGCAACGGTGATGGATTCTTACTTTTCTGAGCAGCGCTGGGTGATCGAACGTTGGCCGGAACTGATGGCTCCATTCGGCGTGGCGGCGGTTGAACCGCTAATGGGCATCATTCGTGAACTTCACGACGGCCATCGCGATAATCCGGACTATTCATTGGCGCGCGGCCAAATGGCCAAAGCGCTGACCGTGATTGCGATGGACAATGAAAGCGTTCGCCCGAAAGTCTTTGATTTCCTCTCTCAGTTATTTATTGATCAGCAAGAACGGGATCGAATCTTTATTTCTCAAGCCATCCTTTGCCCGATTGCGCTGGATCGGAAGCAGGGACTTGAAGCCGTCCGCAAAGCCTTTCATCGCCGAGTCCTAACCCATTCGGCTTATGGGCAATACAACGATGTCGTCCGTTACGTCAGCGACCGGCGCTACGATTTACGCGATGACCTGGCCGATGATCTGTTCGATTTTTACCTGCCCGAAGCCATTTCCGTGCGCCAGCAGCGCTGGGAATCGCTGGATACCATTGAATTCGGCGACGAAGAGTATCACCGCTCGTTTATGGGTCCCGCACCATTTCCGCTGCCGTTTGAGCGGCTGTACCCCAAGGAAGAAGTTTCCGTTCCCCAGGGCTATGTGGAATCTGAAGCCGGAAACATCATTCGCCAGGAAAAAGTTGGCCGCAACGATCCCTGCATTTGCGGCTCCGGCAAAAAATACAAGAAGTGTTGCGGCAAAGAATAAAACTTCTTTCGCCAACGGCAATTTGCTACCAGCGATGCCCAATAATCACGTCAACTTTCTGTTGCGTGTTGCCGCGATAATACGTGATTGAAACTTTGCTGCCCGGTTTTGTAGCGCGGATGCGGCGGTTGAATTCATTGGGCGTTTTGACCGGATGCACGTCGAATTCGGCGATGACATCGCCGGTTTTCAATCCAAATAACTCTGCTGGGCCGTTGACGTGCAATTCAGTGATTTCAACACCCCATTTTTTTGTTCCGGGAATGCAGCAACGGCGTGTGGAATTCAAAATCCCCAGAAAGCCTTGATCGTCCGGCTCCAGTTTTGGCTGAAGCGGCGGGAAATGCCGATCTCCGACTTTGATGCGCGAAGCGACAATAACGCCATCGCGATAAACCTTCACAGGAACGTCATCGCCTGTTTTCAATGACTCCAATGCCTTCAATAATTCACCATCGTTGCGCACGACCTCGTTGTTGAGTTCCGTCATCAAATCGCCCGCCTGGATCTTGGCCAGCGCCGCAGGGCTGTCATCACTCATCAAACTGTTGACGAAAATTCCCTGCTGGCCCGGAAACTCCGTCGCCGAATAATTGCCTTGCTTAAACCCAAGCGCGTTTTGCACAGCTTCTTCAAATTTCGCGCGAAGTTCTTCCGCATTTTCTTCCGGCTCGTCTCTTTCCCCACTAAATTGCCGTCGCGCCGCAGAACCGTCAGAAAAGTTGCTGCCAACTCCAACTCCCACGCCGAAAATGGCAAACAGCAAAATGATCATTGCCAATACCCAGAGAAATTTTCGCCGGAGCAATTTTTTGGCTAATGATGCTGTTTGGTAAGGAATTGAACTTTGCGGTGCGGCGTAATCAACCGCCTGATGCGCGTAAAGCGGATTGGTTGTGTCTGGCATTCCCGGCGCGTTCTGTGGAAGCGGCGCGGATGGGCTAAAGCGACGCGTATCATCCAGTTCTGCAACTGCAGGTGCGACAGGTGCGCCACAATTCCGGCAGAAACGATCCGGCGCAGGAATTTCGCTGGAACAAGAGCGGCAAATTGTCATAAAGCCTCCTCAAAGGGGAAAGACGGATTCAATTTGATGGATTGACTTCCCCCGTTTACGAGACTCGGACAAAAATTGTTCAACTTCGATAAAAATATCCGGATCGTCTTCCACAAAGCCAATCAGTCACAACGAAGCGCAACCATCGGGTCCACTTTGGTCGCACGCCGCGCTGGAATCCAACACG
The DNA here is from genome assembly GCA_964639915.1 of uncultured Heliomicrobium sp. Lineage (GTDB taxonomy): Bacteria > Acidobacteriota > Blastocatellia > RBC074 > RBC074 > RBC074. The sequence goes on along the minus strand of CAZXHW010000149.1, from coordinate 2,529 downwards.
CCAGCAAAGCGACAACAATCAATAAAATGACAACGGCAACGAAAGTCAGCGGATCCGTTGCGCTGATGCCAAACAGCAATCCGCGCATCAGTCGCGTCAATGCCAGCGCTCCTGTTAGCCCGACGGCTGTTCCAATCAGGACCAAGCGCAAGCCCTGCCCGATCACCAGCCGCAGCACATCTCCGGTTTGCGCTCCAAGCGCCATCCGCACGCCAATTTCGTGCGTCCGTTGCGCCGTGGAAAAGCTGATCAAGCCGTACAATCCAATGCCCGCCAGCACCAGCGCCAACACCGCGAATGCGCCAAGCAACAACAAATTGAATCGCCGCTGGCTGATCGTGCGATCCGCCAATTGATCCAGCGTCGCAATGCTCAGGAAGGATTGCGCGGGATTGGCTTCGCGGATTTTCTCTTTCACCGCCGCAAGCTGGCTGGCGGGATCGCCCGCCGTGCGGACCACCCAGGTGACAAGTGGCGCGGGAGATTGCGCGTAGGGCAGATAGATTTCCGGACGCGGTTCGCTTTCAAACCCGCTTGGACGCACGTCGCCAACGACGCCAACGATTTCACAGGTTACGGTCTTGCCGGAAACCGCCAGCGTTACTTTTTTGCCAATGGCTTCTTCCGAAGGCCAGTGGCGCGCGGACAGCGATTGGTTGATCACCGCCACGGGCGCACCATTCGCGTTGTCGAAGGCAGTCAGATCGCGCCCACGTAGCAACGGAATGCTCAGCGTGCGCAGATAATCAGGAGTAATGCTGATGACATACGCCGTGGGATTCTGTTCCGATTGTGTCGCGCGGCCTTCGATCTGGAAACCGGTCGGAATCGTCACCTGATTGTCATGAAACGGCAGTGCCGAACTGACCGCAGCGGACTGAACGCCCGGCAAAGATGTCACGCGTTGATGCATTTGTTCGATCAAGGCGATTCGCTGTTCCGGCGTGCGGCCTCGGCCAATCATCGTTTCCAGCGTCAACGCGCGTTCGGTGACAAAGCCTGGATTGACGCGCAAAAGCGTGACGAAACTGCGCCCCAGCAATCCCGCTCCAGCCAGCAACATCAGCGCCAGCGCAATTTCTGACACAACCAGCAAGTTGCGCAGTTGCCGACGCCGCGCACCGCTGGTCACGGTACGGCTTTCAGATTTAAGCGCTTCCTGCAAATTCGGCTTCGCCAGTTGCAGCGCCGGAGCCAATCCAAACAGCAGCGCGGTCAGCAGCGAAACGCCCATTGCGAAGCCCAGCACCGTCAGATTCAATCCAACCTGATGAATTCGCGGCAAATCGCCGGGGCTGAGCGCGACAATCGCGTCAATCAACCAATACGCCACCACCACACCGGCAATACCGCCCAGCAGTGCCAGCAACCCGCTTTCCACCAACAATTGCCGCAGCAAACGCCCGCGACTGGCTCCCAGCGCCGCGCGGATGGCTAATTCGCGCGAGCGTTCCATCAATCGAATCAGCAGCAAACTGGCGACATTGGCGCAAGCAATCAACAACACGCAGCCCACCCCCGCCAGCAGCACCAGCAAGGCTTGCCGCATTCGCCCGACTAGCAGATTGCGTAGCGGCACAATGACTGCGCCGGTGCTGGCATTGGATTGCGGATATTCGTTCGCCAATTGTCCGGCGATGGAATTCATTTCGGCTTGCGCTTCAGTTACGGAATGGCCCGGTTTTAACCGCCCGATGGCACGCATGAAGGTCGCACTACGAACCTGCATATCGTTTGGCCTGGGCATGCGCGGCGCCCATAGTTCGCGCCCCACCGGATATTGAAATTCCGGCGGCATAATGCCGACGACGGTGTGCGGCTGCCCGTTCAGTGTCAATTGCCGCCCGATCAATTTCGGATCGCCGCCAAAGCGACGCTGCCACAATCCGTGACCAATAACGATGACCTGCCCCTTGCCCGGTTGGTACTCTTCCGGCAGAAACGCGCGGCCAGACATCGGCGTCGCTCCCAGCGCTTCCAAAAACCCTTCGGTTACGATCCATCCTCGAAAAGTTTCCGGCTCGCCGTCATTGCTCAAGTTGAACGCGAAAGGTTCCGCGGCGGCCACGATGTCGCAACTTTGCACACGATCGCGCCAGTCAAAAAAGTTTGCAGGTGAAACTTCCTCGCGCTCGACGCCGCTTTTCAAATTGTTCTGCCACAGGGTGACAAGTCGCGCTTCGTCGCGATACGGCAATTCGCGCAACAGCACGCCGTTGACCACACTGAAAATTGCCGTTGTCGCACCAATCCCCAACGCTAGCGTGAGCACGGCAATCAAGGTGAAACCAGGATTCTTCCGCAACATCCGGACGCCATACCGCATGTCTTGTCCCAAGCGTTCCAGCGAAGCCCAGCCCCACATCTCGCGCGTGACTTCTTTGACCAAACCAACATTGCCGAATTCACGCAAGGCATTGGCGCGCGCTTCCTCTGGCGTTTCGCCGCGCGCGATGCGGTCGCGGATGGCTGCGTCGAGATGGTGTTGGATTTCAGCGTCGAGTTCTTCGTCTTTGCGTTGTTGCCAAG
>CAZXHW010000148.1:0-12309 GCA_964639915.1 uncultured Heliomicrobium sp. | reverse complement strand
ATGCTCGCGTCCAAGATGCTGCGCGGCGGATTTGAACCCGAAGAAGTTGCAGCCAGTCTGAACAAAGTCATCGGCAATCATTCGATCTGGTTCAACGCCCGGCTTTGCACTTCGCCGGAACAAGTCGTCGCTGAATGCATCATGCTGACCAAACGCCGCCTGATGCAGCAGCCCGATTCCGCCCGCGAAGCCGCCAAGCTGGCAATGGCGCAAGCCGAACAAGCCAAACCAGCGGCGCAATCGCCAACGAACGTCGTCCCAATCAAACCGGTAGTGATTGATTCCAAGAAAGTCATCACCGCCTGCCCGGAATGCAGCAGCAACCAGATTGAATATGCTGGCGGCTGTTACACCTGCCGCGATTGCGGATTTTCAAAGTGCGTTTAGTGAAACTCGCTGACCCGACGGTCTAGCAAAGAATAGCCCGGATTGAGTGACGAAAAACTCTTTCCGGGCTATTGTGTCTTTGGCAAACGTCACCAATTTACATACAACCCAATCTGGCCTCCCCTTAAGCCAAATTGCTCTTTATCAGCGGGGTAGAGGCCAAGCATTCCTCTAGCCTGCCTACACTTAAACATAAGATTTTCAAACTGGAGTTAAATGAAAAGCAATGACGTGTTTCGAGCTTGGGGGAAAATCCTTCACGGGGATTATCCTTCGCTTTCAATTGAAATCACGCGCGAATGTCCACTGCGCTGCCCCGGATGTTATGCCTATGAGCCGGAGCATCTGCATCAGCTTGGTCCCCTGAGAACGCTGTCGGATTTCAAAGGGCAGCAATTGGTGGATGAAGTCCTGGCCCTGATGGACCAGTATCGTCCGCTGCACCTTTCCATCGTCGGCGGAGAGCCTTTGGTGCGGTTTCGAGAGCTGGATATTCTGTTGCCGCAATTGAGCGAAAGAGGGATTTCAGTTCAGCTTGTGACCAGCGCGGTGCGTGAAATCCCGAAAAACTGGGCCAATATCGAGAATTTATTTCTGGTGGTTTCCATTGATGGTCTGCAACCGGAACACGATGCCAGAAGAAAACCTGCCACCTATGAACGTATCCTGCAAAACATTATTGGCCACTCGGTGACAGTGCATTGCACGATCACCAGCCAGATTGCCGTGCGGCAGAATTATTTGGAAGAGTTTGTGTCTTTCTGGTCGGAAAAGCAGGAAATCAAAAAGATATGGTTTAGTCTCTTTACGCCTCAAGTGGGGGCTGAAGCGGAAGAGATCCTGTCCCCAAGCCAACGTTCCAATGTGCTAAAGGATTTAGCCCGGTTGCGGGACAGATTTCCGAAATTGGATTTACCCGATTCTGTAATCAAGGGCTATCTTTCGCCTCCAGCATCGCCCGAAGAATGTATTTTCTCTCGCACGACGCTGAATCTGACGGCGGACTTGAAAAACAAGATTTCTCCTTGCCAATTTGGCGGCAACCCGGATTGTTCGCAGTGCGGATGTCTGGCATCGGCAGGATTGAAAGCCGTGGGCGATTATCGTTTGATGAAACTCGTTCCATTACGGCACATTTTCAATCTTTCGGATAAAGTGGGGAGAACTGCCAGGAAAATGCGGGCAAAGCAGCCCGTTTGAGTAAGCTGTCAATCTTGATGGAAAACACGTGAATACGCCGGTTTGGACGAAAAGCCCAAACCGGCGTTGGCGATTTTGATGCCGGTTTGTCGTCCATCCGATCCAGGATCAAACCAGAGAGAGAATCGAAGCGCGCGCCGAAGCCGTATCGCTGACATTGCCGCGCGATTGGTGAACTGAAGATGGAACCAAACCCAAATGGATCAATTGTCGAGATTGTTGCTTATAAGCCTGAATTCCGCGCGGCGTTTGAAGCGTTGAATTTGGAATGGCTGGAGGCATATTCGTTGCTTGAACCCATTGATTTTGATTATCTGCAAAATCCGGAAGCTCGAATTCTGGCCAAAGGCGGGCAGTTGTTTTTCGCGCTTCAAGCGGGAACGGTGGTCGGCACCTGCGCCGCCGTTCGCGTGTCAAATGATGTCATCGAACTTGCGAAGCTGGCTGTATCGCCAGCTTCGCAAGGGCAGGGAATTGGCCGGCGATTGTCAGAAACAGTGATTCAACACGCCCGCAACCAGGGAGCCACCACATTGATTCTGATGTCTAATTCCATGCTGGTTCAAGCGATACGGCTTTATGAATCCATGGGATTTCAATATGCGCCGTTGCCAGAAAACACCGTCTACGAAAGGGCGAATGTTTACATGACATTGGCGCTTCAGCCTGAAGCCGACTAACAAATCTTTACTCGGCGCTGACAAAAGTTTGCGGACTTTTGTCGCGCGCTAGCGTCTTATGCAGCGGAGAAAGAACGATGAAGAAAGTTTTCTTGAGTCTGTTTTTGGCGATTGCCGCGATGGGCGTTCAACCGCACGTGGGTCAAGCTCAAGATCGTCAAACCGTCCCGGATGTTTCTCTGACCATCAAAGACATTGCAGGACGTTCGCAGTCGCCGTTCAAGCTGGAAACCCAAACGGCTTCAGTCCTGTTTTTCACTTTGCAGGATTGCCCGATTTCCAACCGTTACGCGCCGGAAATCGCCCGCATCGTTCAGGATTACAATACGAAGCCGGTTCGGTTTTTTCTGGTTTATGTTGATCCGACAGCTTCGGCCAAAGAGATTGAACAGCACGGACGCGAATACAATTTGTCCGGCTTGACGGTCATTCAGGATTCCAAGCATCAATTGGTTGCCGCCACAGGCGTTTCGATCACGCCGGAAGTCGCCGTCATAGGCCCAAAAGGCGCAATCGCGTATCGCGGAAGGATTGATAATTTATACGAAGCGTTGGGCAAACCGCGCCGCGTTGTGTCGGAACGCGATTTGCGAAATGCGCTCGATGCCGTTTTGCAAAACCGTAAAGTTCCCATCCCGCGGACTTCGGCAATTGGCTGTTACATTACCGCACAAAACTAAAAACTCGCATGCGAAGACGCGTGCGTTCCATTGAGGAGCAAAGTTATGAAGATCAGGTTGCTGGTTTCGTTTTCTGTTTTGGCTGTCGTGCTAGGCGTGGCGATTTATGGCGGTAAGCGTGCGGAAAGTGCTTCGGTCAATTTTTCCGAACATGTCGCACCGATCATTTTCAACAATTGCACTTCGTGTCATCGTCCGGGCGAAGCTGCGCCGTTTACCTTGATGAATTACGCTGACGCGAAAAAGCGCGGCAAGTTGTTGGCGGCGGTCACAGAATCGCGGCAAATGCCTCCGTGGAAAGCGGACAAAGGCGATTACGAATTCAAACACGAACGCCGTTTGACGGATGCCCAGATCGAAACCATCAAGCAGTGGGTTGCCGCCGGAATGCCCGAAGGTAATCCTGCCAAATTGCCTCCGATGCCAAAGTTTCCCGAAGGCTGGCAACTGGGCAAACCTGATCTGGTCGTCAAAATGAACGAAGCGTTTACCGTTCCTGCTGATGGCCCAGACATTTATCAGAACTTCGCCATTCGGCTGAATCTGACTGAAAATAAATGGGTTCGGGCGATTGAATTTCGCCCAAGCGCTCGCGCCGTAGTTCATCACAGCCTGTTTTTCAGCGATGCGACCGGTGACGCAATGAAGCTGGACGAGGCAGATCCACAACCGGGATTTGCCGGAGGCATGGCGTTCACAGGTCAACGCTTCGCGGCGCGTTTTGGCTTAGGCGGCCAAAATAATGACAAAGGCAATCAACCAGCAGGCAATTTAGGAGGCAGTCTTGGTGGATGGGCGGTCGGCGCGCAGTCGCAGGAAATGCCAGCGGGGCTGGCGTTCTTTTTGCCCAAAGGCTCCGAACTAGTTCTTTCGACGCACTTTCATCCATCGGGCAAAGTCGAAAAAGAGATTTCAACCGTTGGCCTTTACTTCGCTGACAACCCCCCGACAAAAGCATTTACAGGAGTTCAACTGCCGCCGCTGTTTGGCGTCTTTGAAGGTCTGGACATTCCAGCCGGAGCCAAGGAATACACGATTGAAGATTCGTTCGTGCTGCCAGTGGATGTAAAAGCCTTTGGCACAAGCGCGCACGCGCATTACCTGGCCAAGCAAATGCACTTGATGGCTACGCTGCCCAACGGCGAGAAGAAAAAACTGCTATGGATCAACGATTGGGATTTTGCGTGGCAGGGGCAGTATCAATTCAAGGATGCCGTTTCGCTGCCGAAGGGGACAAGGCTGGATGTGAAGATCACTTATGACAACACGGCTGAAAATCCTCACATTCCAAGCTAGCCTCCGAAACGCGTCAAATGGGGTGAAGGTTCGTTCGACGAAATGGGCAGCATTAGTTTGCTGGTGGTTGCCGCAAACGATGGCGAAATGCCCGTGCTGCAAAATGCAATCCGGGATCAGGTTCGCGGCGCATTTACGAAGCGACGAAGAGTGGCGGGCAGGTAAAAGAGAAAATGACTACAAAACAAAAATGGCTGAGTCTCTATAAAGACTCAGCCATTTCTGTTTTGGCGTTTCCGTTGGAATTGAAGCTAGTCTTCTTTGACGACGACGTAGCTTGATCCTTGCGACGTTAACACGCTGAGCAGAACGCTCTTCTTGTTGGCCAGCTTTTGCAGCGCAGCGTTGAAATCGTTCAAATTGCCGATTGGCTGTCGAGCGATTTCTTCAATTACCATTCCGCGACCTAGCCCTGCCGCAGCCGCATTGCTGTTCGGATCAATGCTGGTGATAACCACACCTTTGGCACTGGCAGAAAGCTTGTAACGTTGCGAAAGTTCGGGGGTGATATTTTCGACACGAACGCCGGAAAGCACACCTTCTGCTTCGCTGCCCTGACTGCCGCCGGATTCTTCAGGTTTGCCCGCTTTGGCCAAAAGATCGTTTTCAGCCAGCTTGGCAGACATTTCGCGTTCGTTGCCTTCTCGCCAGACTTTGAATTTGACCGTTGTGCCGGGCGGAGTCTGCGAAGTCAGGTTGCGAAGTTCATCGCTGTCTTGAATGCGTTGGCCTTGAAACTCTGTGATGATGTCGCCACGTTTGACTCCGGCTTGAGCGGCTGGCGAATCGGGGCTGACGTTTTGAACAAAAGCACCCTTGGTGCCTTTGTAACCAAATGCTTCAGCCAGATCAGGTCTGACCGGTGTAATGCTGACTCCCAAAAGTCCGCGACTGACTTTGCCATTGCGCAGCAATTGATCCATCACGTTGCGCGCGTCTTTGGTTGGAATAGCGAATCCGATGCCGATGCTGCCGCCAGTTTGCGACAGGATTTGCGATGGGATGCCGATCAATTCGCCGCGTAAATTGACCAATGCTCCGCCGGAATTGCCGCGATTGATCGCCGCATCGGTTTGCAGAAAGTTCTCGTAAGTGTTGTTTCCGCCTCCGGGAGAACGGCGGCCTTTGGCGCTGATGATTCCCATTGTCACGGTTTGACCGATGTCTAATGGATTGCCGATGGCCAGCACAATGTCACCGACTTCGACTTTTTCGGAATCTCCAAACGGAACGGTCGGCAAGCCGGTCGTGTCAACTTTGATAACTGCAATATCACTGGGCGGATCGGTGCCGATGACTTTTGCCTGGAAGGTTCGCCTGTCGGCAAGCTCAACTTCGACTTTGTCAGCACCTTCAACAACGTGATTGTTTGTGATGATGTAACCGTCAGGACTGACGATTACTCCTGAACCCGTTCCGATACGCTGCAAAGGGGTGCGTCCTTGTGGCTGTTGCGGTTGCTGTTGTCCACGAGGAATGATGCGCCGTTGCGGAACGTTTTCATCATCGTCTTGAGGATTGCCAAACAATTCGCCGAAGGGATCGAAGCCGAAAGGAGACCGCTGCTGTCTGCGTCCGCTGACATTGACGACAACGACGGCGGGCGTGACGGCTTTGGCGATAGAAGAAAAGCCGCCATTGAGCGTAATCTGCTGGTTGACCTGCGAATCAGATGAAACGTAGATCGGAACTTTGTTGCCATCACCGCTCTTGAACCAGCCACGCGACGTAGCCGCAGAGCCGAAAACTGCGCCGATCAATAAGACCCCGGCGGCTATAAGGCTCATCAAGGTCCAATTCATGCGATGGCGACGATTGACGTTGATGATTTGATCGAATTCTGTTTGCATACCTCTCACTCCTGTTTGCATCGAAATAGGCAGCCTGTCAATCATTCAGTCATAAGGACAAGTGCCGGTTAAAAACTTACGTTTTTGCGAACGCGGAACATCTTAGCAACGGCTTTTTTTCATTTCAAGAAACTGTTTCTCCCAATTCGTAAAATGTGTTTGTATGGTCAAGTTCCATTCATCACGCTCATAGATGTTAAACCCATGCTGAAGAACGATAAACAGCAATAACGCACCAATTACCGCTTGACGGACATTGGGTCGTTGGCTAAGATGCGCTGCGGATACGGTGCAACTAGTCAATTCAGCGGCAATAACCGATCCTCCTCACTGGTTTGATTATCAGTTGCTTTCTCAAATTGCCGTGCCTCACAAATCTTAATGATCCAGGGTTCGATCTAAGACCTGAATAGACAAAAGTAGCTGGTGCCCCATGGTCTGAAGACTGTAACCCTCGATTTAGAGTGAAAGAGAATGATTGAGGAATGAATAAAAGGATGAGTTCGTCAAACCCCATTCATCGTCACGATGTGCCCGCCAATCCATCTCATCGCACTCAAGTCGTGGTTAATAAAGTTCGCAGTAGGCAGGAGACCTCGATGAAACCATAAGTATACGCTCTTCTGCTATCTGCCTTATTTCAAATTTATTACCGTGGGTGTGGTGCTCCAACACATTAAACCAGGTGCTCCAATAATTTAATCTATATAAAACATACAGTCGTCTCTATTGAGCGCGTCTTTGCAAGTCGTATCTGAATTTGTGACGAAGTGTGGTCGAAAGCTTGTAAGTGGACCGATTTTATATTTTTCCATCAAGGCTTTATTTGGGAACTGGGTGAAAGCCCAGCGGAAGAGGTAGAAAATCTTAAATGGCAGCCGCAGGGCAGACGAGGCTCAGCGGCAACATCTCCTCGCCATAGAAAAAGGAGTCAGAATAACAATGGCTGGTCGCGAATACATTTTCAATTTGTACCGTAGGACGTCACGTTATACGGTTGTTGTTGCGCTAGTTGCCGTTCTTTTAGCGGGCGCAGGTTTGATGAACTGGCGTCATCAGGCAGCGGAGCGCGGGGTAAGCGTAGCGACGGTGGGTTCTGCGACAGCAGTAAACACCGCATCGCTGGTTTCACTCAATGGGCGAACGTTTGAACAGAGCGAAGGCGCACAGGGCGCAGTCCTCGGGGAATACGAAGGATATTTCGATGGTAAAACCAAAAGTTTTATCTTGAATCCCAAGAGTTCCAAAACGACAGGCGCGAAAGACTCTCGCCTATATTCCCGCAGTGATCCAAGCGGAGAAGTCACGCAAGGATCAGGGTTTGGATTTCGCGTTGTTCGCAGTGCCTACGTTAACAATGCCGACAATCCTCCTACCGTTACAGGTGAGGTTGAGATCACAAATAACACCACTGCGACTCTGTACAATACGCGGGTTGTGTTTACCTCTTTCAAGGTAACTAATTCTGGCGGCGCAGATGCAGGAAACCTGCCAGGAGCAAATGGATTTGCTTACTTCAATGATGGCCAAGTCGCGTACAACGGCAAACTTAGTGTTTCGCGCGAATATGGCGACATTGCAGCCGCAGGCAAATCCACACGTGTTTGGTCTTTCGCTGTCGCCAACACACCTCCCAGTTTCTTTTTTGCCTATAAGGTTATTGCCGATTTGGGAGTGGCTGCTGAAAGCGTCGCTCCTGCTGCTGTGCAGGTCAACGGTTCGACGGGAACCAGTGTGACAATCACAGGGCGCGGCTTCACTGGAACTCCGACGGTTGAACTGGTTCCAGCAAGCGGCTCTCCGATTGCAATGACTGGCGTGACGGCAACGGCTACTTCAATTACTGCTACAGTTCCAGCGGGAACGGCGGCTGCGATTTACAGCGTGCGCGTTACCAATCCTGGCGGAACAGCAGGTGGTGCAGGCTCAAGCTCAATTCGTGGTCGGCTGACTGTGACGGGTGTTCCAGCGAATACATTGAGCGGAACAATTCCTGGCGGCGCTTTTACTGGCGGCGGAGCTTATTTGGTTTCGGGAAGCGCTTCAATTGGCTCTTCGACACCGATTCCGGCCGGGACGGTAATTTACGTCGCTGGCGGCGCTACCCTTTCTGTTGCCGGTGGCGGAATCATCAGTGCGGATGGCGGCATTCCGGGCGTTTCCCCGACAGCGGGGCAAATCGTTTTCACGGCTCAACGCGCTCCCGGAGCATCAATCCCAACCAACGGCGCTTGGGGGGGAATTGACGCCACAGCGGCTTCCACGTCTACGATGACTATGCGCAACGTTGTGGTCGAATACGGCGGTGGTACCGGACTGGCAGGGATTAACTTGAGCGGTTCGGGACGAACGCTCCGCTTCACGGACGGCATCCTTCGCAATAGTGGAGGTTCGGGACTGCGAGCCAGTGGCGCTGGTGACAGCGTTGTTGGTTTTGCTCGTAATCGAGTGGAAAGCAACGGCACGGCTCCAACCGATGCTGCGATCCTGTTGAGCGGAAATGCCGCACTTGGGTTGTTTGACCTTCCAGCGACTGGAGCGACGGTTGCCACCAGCGTTGGTGATGCTTCCTACTATTATTCGTCAGGAAACGATTTCGCAGGGAACCAGCTCAATGCGGTTCGCATTGGCGTTACATCTGATGCTGCATCAAACGATTTCAGCAAATCCGGTGTGTTGGTTGGCCAAGGGGCGACCCCAATTCAAATTGCAGGCGATTGCTCAAATCCGGCGATTGTTGGTGCTGCTGCTCCCGCAGGTCCTGCTGAATTGACGATAGCACCCGGCGCGAACATTCAACTTGCGGCGGACCTCAATCTCCAGGCAGGCGATTACGCCACGAATCGGGTTGGTTGCATTGCGGCGAATGGATATGCAGGCGCTTATTTAGGATCGCAACCCGGAGCGCCTGTCGCGAATCAGCTTATTTCCTTCGACAAAATTCCCAGTGGGGGCAATTTTGGCGCAATCTTCTTTGCTCGCAACGCGATGGCAAATTGCATCTTGAATTATGTCAGCGTGAAAAATGGCGGCGCGGCTTCTGCTTGCAGCCTGGGCAATGCTGAGGTGATTTCAGACGGCACGAATGTGCTGGTCACGAATTCGCAGATCAGTGACAGCGCCACGGGCGGTGTTTTGGCAATCAGCGGCGCGAAGCTGGATACGCGCGGAACAACCATCACCAACACCACGCCGATCATTGATACGATCGTTGGCGGTCAGCTTGGCGATGGCAATCCGTCATCCAGGGTAAACATTATTACCCCGGCAGCTGTTGCGGCTGATCCAAATGGACGAGGCGTTTATTTTGTTGACGCAGCCAACTCTGGCAATTACATCCGCTTTTTCAACACCTCGCGCAATGCTGTCACTCTGGGTACGACAAAAATCGCTCCTGGAACGATTCGCACAGTTGTTGGTGGTGGGTTGGATGGTGCAGACAACATTCCCGGACGTTCGGTTGATCCTGGTACCGTCACAGGTCTGGGAGTTAGCGCCAATGGCGAAATTCTGTACTTCATTGACTCCATTTCCGCGGCTGTTCGCGCCTGGAATGCTTCAACCAGTGCCAAGACCATTTGCACTACAAGCATAGCCGCAGTCAACGTTGGAACCTTATCTACTGGGCCGTCAGGTTCCGCTTTTGGCTCAACGTTGAACGCTTTGGCGGTTCACCCGACCAACGGTGATGTTTACGTGGCTGATGCCACAGCAGGCATTAATCAGGTGTTCAAAGTCCCCGCCGCAGGCGGCACGGCAACTTCTGTCGCTGGTAATGGTGCTAACTCACAGCGCAATGAGCCATTGACCAACGGTGCGGCGGCCACTGGTGTGCCATTGATTCAACCGCGCGGACTGGTTTTCGATCCGGCAGGCAATTTATACATTGCCGATACCGGTCACGGTCGTATTGCTCGTGTCACTGGCGGCAATATTTTTTCAGTTTACCAATTGGATGTTCCTCCGCCTCCTGGTTCGTGGAACAATCCATTTATTTCAGGGTTGGCTTTCTTTGGCGGTAAGCTGTATGCCGCGCTTGGCAACCAGCAGACCATCGTAGAAGTGACCAGCCCCGCGACTGCTGCTGCTTCTGGAGCTGTCGTCTCGGGAACAGTGGATGCTTCTTGTGACTACTCTTCATCAAGCTGCGGAGACGGCGGATCAATTGATCAGGCCGGATTCAACTTGCTTGGAAGCACGGCAACGCCTCCGCTGGCTGGCATTGCGGCTGACAGCAAGGGCATTTTTGTCCTGGATCAGGGCATTACGTTCCGGGGCCGCATTCGCTACATGAACCTGAGTGCAAGCGCAACCGAAGTTGCTGGTGTGGCGATTCCCGCCAACAACATCAACACAGTTGCCGGAACCGGCTTGGCGTCTCCGTTTGACGGAAGCCTTGCCTCCAGCGCTGATCTATTTGCGCCTGCCAGTGCAACAGTTGATGCCAACGGCAATATTTGGGTGACGAACTCGACGGTTAGCCGTCTGCAATTCGTCAATTGCAGCGCAGCGCCTGTAACGATCTTTAACGGCACACAAGCGCAACAAACTGTCGCGCCGGGAACGATTGTTACGGTGAATAAGGATGTCGGTAACGGTCCGACCGATGGCGCTCCGGTCAATACAGCGTCCTTTGATACGCCGCAAGGTATTGTCGCAACGGCGCAAGGAATCTTCATTGCCGATTCCAAGAGGGGACCAACCATCACGACAATGTCACGTCGTACTGGTTTGATCCGCTTTATCAACACATCGGCCAGCGCGGTCACGTTCTACTCCACTGGTGGCACCGGAATTCCGACTACTGTTCCACCTGGAAACATTGCGACAATCGCTGGTGGCGGTATTGGTGATGTCACTGACGGAGCTAATCCATTTGGAGCCAGGTTCCTGGGACCGACCGATGTGGCAATTCATCCAACGACTGGCGACCTTTATATCGCTGACGCCGGGGAACAAACCGGTACCAGCGCCAGCAGCACGGCTGCTTCCCGCATTCGACGCATCAATCGCTCGACAGGAGCCGTTTCAACGATCCTGACCGGTGGCGTGAATGACGCTTACACCGGTGTAGGATTTGATTCGGCGGGCCGCTTGCTGGTGGCCAATGCTGGTCGCAAAACTAGCCTTACGAACCTGGGTAATAGCTCAATCCTGCGTGAAAAAGCTTCCGGTCAATGCGCGACCAACGCAACTGGATGTTTTGACACCATCTTGAGTGGTGGTACTGGCTCCTTGCTCAAAAATCCGCGTGATGTGGCTGAAGGCAAGGACGGTGCGTTGTATGTTACCAATGCTGGTCCGTCAGGCGAAAACCCGAGCAAAAGCGATAACAAGATTCTCAGGATTGTTATCAGCGGAACAACGGGCACAGCGACAGTCTTTGCGGGAACTACGCAAGGATACTCTGGCGATGGTGGTCCGGCTATCAACGCACAGTTGAACCTGGAAGCCACAGATTTCCAGACGTCCACATCAGGCACACGTTTCGACGTTCGCGTGAATATCGGTATCACCGTGACTCCGAGCGGGGAAATTATCTTCTCCGATTCGAAGAACAACGCAATTCGCCGAATTCGCTAAGCGCGTGGAGATTTGGTGAGGCAGGCTTTTTTAGCCTGTCTCACCACAAGCAATAATTGTTATAAAAACTCGGAGGCATTGATCTCATGAATTTATCAAAGATTATGGCTCGCGCTGCTAGCGGAATCGCCGTCCTGCTTTTGGCAACTGCCATTTCGGCTGTGGCGTTTGCCCAGGACAGCCGTGGCGACGAAAACTACGCCGTTTTTGTTTCCCAGCGCAATGGAGCCGCAGAACTCTATTTGATTGATTTGAATACTCGACAGGTCAGCCAACTGACCAACACCGGGCGCGGACACTTAACTCCGGCCGTCTCTTCCAACCGTTCAATTGTTTTCGCTTCGCGCGAAGGCAGCAATTACGAAATCTTCAGTGGCACGCTGGGGCCTGCCTTGCGCACGCGCCGCCCAACGCTTGTTGGCATCAACCGGCTGACCATCAATACTGAAGATGAAACTGCTGTGTCCACAACGCGGGATGGCGTTTGGGTTTCTTTCCTATCCGCCAACGGTATTGAACTGATGACTGCCGGTGGACTGGAACGCAAAGTGATTGTCCCGAAAGCGGAACTGGCCACGGATTTTGGCCCGTCTATTTCGCCGGATGGATCGCGCGTGGCATTCGTTTCCAATC
>CAZXHW010000147.1:0-12313 GCA_964639915.1 uncultured Heliomicrobium sp. | reverse complement strand
TGATGATTATCACGGGCATTGTGGCCATGACTTCGGGCATCAATTTTTCAGGGCTGGGACCGATTTTGATGATCGGCTTGCTGGGATTGATTGTTGTTGGACTAGTGGGAATATTCGTCAGATTTTCGAGGACGGTCAATATCGTCTATTCGATCTTCGGCATTCTGATCTTTTCCGGCCTTTTCCTCTTTAAGTTTTTCAACTTGAGCAAGAGTGAAAACACGTGGGAAGCTGCCGTTTCACACGCATTGGGCATTTACATCACCTTCGTCAATTTCTTCACGACACTGCTGCAACTGCTGCTGTCTATGAAGAGACGATAGGCCTGCTCAGAAAAATGGATGGAGAGAAAGAGCGATGAGCATAATTTCTCTCCATCCCTCCTTCTCTCTATCCCTCGATCTTTCCTTCTCACTTGCCGGTTCAAGCAGCAAGAGCTGCCTGCCACAATGCGTGCGCCACTTCCGGATGGGAAATATCGCTGTGCGCGCCCACAACGCCTCCGCCGTTTTTAATCACATCACTGCTTTCCAGGTTATAAATCTTTCCGGGTTTGAAGTTATAGGCTTCGCTGACTGGCTTCATTTTCAGCCCTTCGGTGTTCACGTTCATTCCCTGAATTCCGAATGCACCAAGCGAGCCGATTTTCGGGAGCTCTCCGGCAAATGAAACCTGATTGGCGATGCCTGCTCCGATCTTGTACAAGGTCCCGCAAGCCCGATCCAGTTCAGATTGAGTTGTCACAATTGGACCACTCACACGCGCACTTTTCATCAGTCGCGTGAAGTACCCAGGTTTGCCTGCATCGTGCGGAATGCTGGGGCAATAAGCCCAGATTGAAAGCGCGCCTTGCACCAGCGTCATCGAATCAACCGGAGCCTGCGCGGTCTTATCATCTGCCTTGCCCGCAGCCATCGCCGTAACGACAGCACAACCGAAGCTATGTCCCATCAAATGGATATGAACTTCGCGTCCGGCGTCAGCCGCCGTTTTCTGAATCGCGCGCAGAAACGCATTCCCGCCGCCTTCGCCAAATTGTCGCGCGCGGCTTTTCATTTCCCAGAAACTGAATGTTCGCAGCGGAGACAACAGCGTTCCAAAAAACGAAACCTTGCTGAAACTGCCGGTTTGAAGATCTTCGTTCTCCTGTTTCAATGCATCCTGGAACATCTGTTCGGGATCGTAATTGGGAACTTCCGCGTCAATTGCGGCATTGTCCGAACCGCTTTCCAGTTTCAGCGCCTTGGCCAACGCCAGATAAGCCGCGCGAACGTTTTCCGGCAAGGTGGAATGCTCATCCAGTGCCGCCGTCACAATGGTTTTCAGCGGCCTGCGAATTCCGCGCACATTCCCCAACCGTTCGGCGTAATCGTCAACAGTGGCGTTGATGATCTTTTTGACTTCGCTCTGCGGATCGAATCCGAAAGAGCCATCGTGTTCTTCGTCACCCCACGGCAAGCTAGGCCAATGCACCCCGACAAACATCGGCTTGAACCCGGGGCGCTTCTTTTTCATCGCCTCCAGGTCAGCCTGACAGGTAAACAAATTCGGAATCCATTTGTCATATTGTGCAATGGCCGCCGGAACGTCTCCCATCCAACCGTGGCTCATGATAATGACGTCGGTGTAACCACCATTCTTTAACTCTTTCAGAAGCTCCGAACTGGGCAATCCGTTTTCGCCACCGAACCGTTCTTTGCCGTCTTTGTCGAAATTGACCAGGTAATATTTTTGGTCAGGATTGTTGGGAATTGGTCTGATCAGCATGATTTCTCCTTTTATCCGTTAGTCCGCCAAATGATTTCTTCGCTGGTGCTGTAAAAAACTCGTTCCAGGTCTAGTGGCCATTGCTGGCGTTTTTCGCGCAAGCGAGTGAGCGTTTCTTCGTCGCCGATTTCGGCCAACGCTTGAAGCGCTTTTGTTCGCAGGTAAAAAGCCTTGGATTTATCACTGACCCTTTTGGCGATGATGTTTTCTTCGTTAAGCGCGACTTTTTCAAACTCGCCTTTCCATTTTTTCCAATCCGGCGGCAGCAAATAACTGACAGCCAGAATTGCCCTGCCTTTTTGCAATATGTTGACCTTGGGCGAAGATAAAACTTCTTCGACAAAAGCCCGCGCCGTTTCGTTTGAGTGACGAATCTGTCCGATCAGGTAAATCAATTGCTCGCGGCGTTCGCTGCGTTTATTCGGATCGCTGAGCGTGCCGCTTTCTATCACAGGCAGAATCGCTTCATTCATCACGCGCTCCGGATCAAGCGTCGTCAAAGCGTCAGTAATCGCCCAACGAATGACTTCCGAAGTCTTGTCACTTATGAAAGCCGCAATCAGTTTTCCATGCGCCTCGTCGTAGCGCACATCGCCGAGCGCAAATGCCGCCATTGAAGCCAGCGCATCGCACATCGTAGAAGTCTCTTCGTCAGTGGCATGGTTCTCTTCTTTCATTCGATCTTCCAGCCACTGGATTTCTTCTGAACCGCCGCGAATCCATTTCTGAATCAGTTCTTCCAGCGGCTTGCACAGCTTCCGCAATTGGACGGTATATTCCTCTTTCGGATCGGCATTTTCCCGTGTCGGCAACAATCGGCGCAGCGCGCGGCCAGCCGCCTGACGAATGCCTCCGTACTCAAAATCTTGCCTGCCGTTGGAATTCACACGAGTTTTGCTCATCGCAATCCGCGTCAGGTATGTGAGCACTTCCGGACGTTTCAGCCGTCCTAAAGCTTCAACCGCGCGAAGCCGTTGGAACGAGCGCGGCTCATTGGTGGCGTCGCAGCGCCAGACCAAAGCATCCAGCACCAGCGATTCGACATAACCGACATCAGCCTGGGTCTTGCCGTCTTTGTTATTCAACTGCGCTTCCAACAAGCAGCGTGAAGCCAGAAAAACCTGTTCGCCATCTTTCAGTGAAGTCGAATAAGCGATTTTTTCCAGCAGATCCTTTGGATTACTGACCAGCCCGGCCATCAACGTCAGCGTGTCATCCCAGCGGCGCAGTTGGTTGACCCGGCCAAGCCCGGAAGTGATTTCTTCCCAGCGTTTTGGATTATTTTGGGCTTTCAGATATTGCGCGCAGCAATAAGCCTGGAACGACGGATAAAGAAACCTGATTGCATCACCGCCTGCGCGCGCCAGAATTTCTACATCAGTCAGACAGTCCAGCATTTCTTCCAACTGGTATTCGCGGTTTTCGCGGATGCGCGAGATCATATCCAACGCATCTTTGATCAGCATACTCGTATCGCCGCCGACCTGCATTCGATACGCCAACAAATAAAGTGTGTCCAAGGCGCGCGCCTGCTGGCCTCGTCGCTGTGTGACGCTGCGAACCCTTTCTTCGATCAAATCGCGCAACACGCTGACGCGACTATCGGGAAAGTTGCCTTCCAGTGATTGTTTGATCAACTGCACGAACATCCACGGCATTCCGGCCAAATCGAAAAGCTGCGTTTCTTCCAGCCGGGCGCGCAACGTCCGCAGATTCTGCTCTTCACGCGATTCGACAGATTCGCCTCGTTCTCTTCTCGACTTTTCAACTTTGTTGGCGCTGTCGAACAGAAAACGAATGATGCGGCGGCGGCTGAGCGGTTGAACGTCCAGCACGTGCGTAGCATTGCTGTCGGTCCAATTCCACAAGCCGCGTGTTTGGGTCACAAATAGCGGATATTGAGGAAAATCGTTGACCAAATTGTTAATTTCTTTGGTTAAGGCTTTTCGCTGCACTTCGGAAAGATCGTCACCATTATCAAAATAGAAACGGAATTTGTGGTTGCCATCGCTGAGCAGGCCAAACATTTCCTTTTCTGTCAGTAAGCCGGACCAGAACTCGCTCATGCATTGCGTGAGCAGCGACAGATAAGAAGGGATCACAGTTCCCGCAGGAATGCTTTTTTGCAGATCCACATAGACCGGCAAAATCTGATCGCGTGAATTTCCATCCAGGGATTTTTCCGCCGTACACATCACCATCCAACGCATCGCAGTTGACCGCGCGGTTCCGCGCTGACCGGTAATGGCAATCAGCAGAGGCTGCTTGCCTTCGCCTTGCTTCAACAGTCCTATCATTTGCGTGTGCAAATCCACTCTGCCTTGTTGCGGCAAAATCTGATTTTCCCAGTTGGATTTGATCTGATCACCGGTCATCATCACGGCTTCCAGGGGCAGATAGCCATATTTGAACATAGGCCTGAACTTCGGCTCTTCCAGAATCGTCCGCAGCATTTCCCGCTCGCGGTTGGCGGTGAATAACCGTCCACGCGGCGTACGCATAAACAACACGGGAATCGTCCAGCTATCCAGCAAAGCTTCCTGATCGAACGTGAAGAGTCGTGAACGATTCAATGCCAGATCAATCACGCCTTCGCGCAGCAGATTGTCGTAAAAGTTTTCGACCAGTTCACGGGCCATCGCAATCGGCACCTGATCCTGCATCGCCACAACCGCGGGAAAGCCGGCCGCAACCAGCTTTGGCCCCAATCCGGTAAATGGGCTGGGATTGCGTTCGTCGAATTTCGTGGTGTCACAAGCCGACAGGAAAACCAGCCGCGGCAACGTTCCGCGATGAACCAGATAGCTGACAATCTGATCGTCCGGAACTTTGACGAACTCTCCTTTTTCATCTTCCAGCACCAACAGCGTAGCTCGACGCGCACGTTGGCGAGGCGGCGGCGCGGTTTCGCCATTGTCGTTGGCTGGCGGAGGCACGCGCTCGAAAACTCCGTGTCCCAGGAAATGCAAAACGTGATGATTGAACTGTTTTTGAAGCTGGCTAATGGTTCTATTGCCCGGAATCAACTGGAACTTCGGCGGTTTCAGATTGGCCTTCAATTCTTCGCTTAAATCTGTGCGTCCGGACATAATTGAAATTTCAATATCGCCGATGTCTTTGACGGCTTCATAAAAGTTGTTGATCTCTTGTTCGACCTTGATTTCGGCTAGCTTCGGCGCTTCCGGATCATCGTTCAAATCGGCCAGGTTACTGGGATTTGAAACTGCCAGCAGGACTTTCAAGGGGCGTTCATCAGCGGTCAATGGAGGTTCTGCGATTGGCAACCGCGTAAAACGTGAAAATGGCGTTTGCTCGAAATTTGCCAGCGACCGCCATTTGTCATCGAACAACACATAGAGCCGTTCCCACCGAATGCGGTGAAGCTCACTGCATTCTTCCGAAATCCACAACTGCACGCGAAGCTCTTTCTGCTGGCAGGTCTGCGTGCGTCCCCAGGCTTTTTGAAAAACATTATGCAGGCTTTGTTCCGCAGGGCTTCCGTCCGAATTTGCAGGCTTCATGAACAGCAATTGGTACAGATATTGGCCGTAACTTTGCGTGCCCAAATCCCGGCGACGAATCAATTCCTGCTCTTCTTCATCGCCCAGCCTCATCATCTGTTTATGCCAACTGCCGTCATCCAGCTCGGCTTCGACGCGGTACAACCCATCGGCATCCAGGCCAAAGATTCGAATGCGAACCCAACATAAATCCGTTCCCCCCTGTCCGCTTCCTATTTGCCCGTTCACTGCAAATCCTCCTTGCGCAAACGCACCGCCGGATCGCCAAACAGAATGAAGGTTTCGGCATCGTTTCGGGTCAACCACAAACCAGCCATTTCCGCCTCATCGGCTTTCCCTTCGTCAATTTTTCCGGTCAGCAAGCGTGACATTTCATTGGCTCGGCTGACGAATCCGGTCAAAGCGTGGCCGAGCGGCCGCCCGCTCAAAATCGTGTAAAAAGCGTCTTCAAATGGCTGCAATTGTTTGCCGACTGAGGCGGTGACAATCGAAGTTTGCCAGGCGCGTTCGACGTGGCCAAATACGCCCAAAGCGCCGCCATTTTTATGGCTCAACATGGCTTGCGGCAATTTTGAAAACACGGGCTTATCCGGCACAGCAGGAACTTCATTCTGAAACTTAAAGCGGTTTTCGTTCGGCGTTCCCGCGCCGTAGCAAGCGAACAAAAAACAAACCATGCCGAACAGATTCACATCAGCGGTCAGATCGGCTCCGGCCAAATAATGTTCCGGCTTTAACGGCCCGGCGCTCAAACCGAAATAATCCTGGGTTAGCAGCGCTCCCTGCGCTGTTTTTTGAAGCGGATTGTCGTTTTTCCAGGCGACGCCGTGGCTGGCCGTGAACAAGAGTGAAGGTCCTGGGGCATTCTTCTTTCGCTTGAAGACATTCATCAAAGCGTCTTTTTTGGAATCGTCTGGAAGAATCAGCTTTTTATTGAACTTGATCTTGTCTTTGCGGAAGAGCCGTTCATAAACCTTTGTCTGCGTTTCATCCGACAGCGGCTTCACCAACAGTTCGGAACTCATTTTGGTTGCGCCATCGTTTTTCTGCCTGGGTCCCCACAACACAATGTCTTTGCTGGTCGGAGCTGGTTTGCCTTTCGCGGTTTCGTAATCAATCACGCTTTTAACGTAGGCTTTGTAATCGTCAACTTTGTCAAAATAGAGCCGCCCAACCGCGTATCCGGCGGAAAGCAGGTGGCCGAAGCGAAAGGAGATTTTTTCTGGGCTGCCAACCAGCAAAATGTAATACGGCATGCAGGTTGGCTCGACGGTGGCGAAATCCGCTTTGTTTTTGATCAACCATTCGCGCGCGCCCTGGCCGCTGTAATCTTCGATCCATTTGACGATTTTGGCGGCGTCGTCGGCCTGAAACTCATCGCGAATCATTTTCAGCCGATGATCGAACAATGGACGCAACGCCTTTTTGACTTCCGGGTCTTCGTCTTTATGAAAGACAATCGCCCAGCCTGTATCCCAGAAATCCAGCGGATCAACGCCTTCCGGCAAGCCCAAAACCTCCTGGCCGGATTTGGCCTGGCGGCGTTTGACCGCTTTTTCTTTGGCGGCTTCGTCTTCGGACGGCTTGAAATCGCGCATCGCTTTGGCGATCTCGGTAACCGAAACCGGTTTTACAAGGTAATCACCTGTGTCACCGCTGATGCCATTGATAATCACCTGATCGTCAGGTGGCGTTGGTAAACTATTCTTCTTGGCAGGCATTCTTCCTCCGATTGAGAAGTGATTTGTTGCTTACAGATTCAAATGACAGATCAATAGGCTGAGCCATTTGTTTTTTTGATAGGGCTAACGACGGCGCGGAGTATCGCCTTAACATTGAACTCCGTCAATCGAAACGGTTACATTTGGCGTGCTGCGTCTTTGGCGCAGCTTTAGATAGTCAAATGGGCAGCTTGCCCAGCGAGAAAACAGGGACGTTTCGTACGTTCGAGTTTCTATCACGCTACAACTAGCAAAGAACTTCCAAAGCGACGCCAAAGGCGTGCGCACTCCATAACATTTACAGGAGAACTGAATGAATTGTCCGAAATGTGGAACTCAACTGCCGAATGACGCAAAGTTTTGCAGCGTCTGTGGGTCAAACCTTGCCGCTGCGCAACCTGCCAATCCTGGAAGCTATGCGCAAGCTGCTCAGGCAGGAGGAATCCGAATTGATTCCGACGGGCGCGGCAGTGGTCGCGGTTATAGTTTTGACATCCAGCATGCCGGAGCCTTTGCTTTGGCGGTCATACAACTCCAAGCCGGGCAATCCATCCAGGCCGAAGCCGGTGCGATGGTTTCCATGTCCGGCAACATTGACCTGCAATCGCAGATGAAAGGCGGCTTGATGGGCGCTTTCAAGCGAATGGTCGGCGGCGAATCGGCTTTCGTTTCAACCTTCACCGCGCACGGAGCGCCGGGCGAAGTCACCTTTGCGCCGGGTTCGCCAGGTGACATTGCCGCCATTGAAATGAACAACCAATTGTTTAACGTCCAATCTTCGTCTTATCTGGCAGGCGACATTGGCTTGCAGATTAATACCAACTGGGGAGGTGGAAAAACCTTTTTCAGTGGCGAAGGCTTGTTCGTGCTGCAAGTTCAGGGCAGCGGATTGTTGTTGGTTTCTTCCTTTGGCTCGATCCATCGGAAAAAACTGAATCACGGCGAACGATATGTCGTGGACACAGGCCATCTGGTCGCGTGGGAAGCCAATATGCCTTACGAGCTTCGTCGCGCTGCGCAAGCCGGTTGGCTTCGCAGCCTGGTCAGCGGCGAAGGCATCGTCGCCGAATTCACAGGGCCGGGCGAAATTCTGATTCAAACCCGCAACCTGGCGGCGTTTGCCGGATTGTTGAAACCGTTCTTCCCCTCGCAATCGGGAAGCGGCAGCACCATCGGCAATTTATTTGGCGAATAGCAGGGAGATGGAGGGATGGAGAGACAGAGGGAAGGAGGGAAGGACTGAGAAAAAGAGGGATAAAAGGTTAGGTGTCGTGTCTGCTCTACTTTCTCAATCCCTCCATCTCTCATTCCCTCTGTCCCTCAATCTCTCAGTCCCTCCACCCCTCTGTCATCGTAAAGCATTGCCCGTTCAAGCTTGCACCTGTAATATCCATCCAACCTTGCACTTTTGGTCGAACTTTCAAGTCCCGACTGAACCATCTACTACCGATTTTTAAGGAGACTTATGAGCGAACAGACTTCACGGAGAAATTTTGTCAAAACGGGGGTAATCGCCGCCGGAACGGCTGCCGTCTATCATCGAAACGTTCACGCCAAAATTTTAGGCGCGAATGACCGCATCAACCTTGGCTTCATCGGCGTCGGCGGACGCGGAAACTCCTTGCTGCGCGATTTTTCGGCAGCGGCCAAAACGACTCCCGCGCAAATCGTGGCCATCTGCGACACCTACCGCAAGCGCATCACCAATGCGCAAAACAACGTTGAAAAGCTGACGCAAACCAAACCGGAAATGGGCACGCTGGATTTCCACGAAGTCATCGCCCGCAAAGACATTGACGCTGTTGTCATCGCCACGCCGGATCACTGGCACGCGCCCATCGCCATCGAAGCGATGAAAGCTGGCAAAGACGTGTATTGCGAAAAGCCGATGACGCGCACAGTCGAAGAAGCGAAGAAGTTTTACGAGGTGTCCAAAACGACCAATCGCGTCGTTCAGATCGGTTCGCAAACCACATCCAGCGATCAATGGTGGAAAGCCCGCAAGGCTATCGCAGACGGAATGATCGGCCAGTTGCTAATGAGCCAGGGTTCGTACCACCGCAACTCCGTCGAGGGCGAATGGAATTACACGATTGACCCGAATGCCGGACCGCAAGGCAAAGGCGACGATTTCATTGACTGGAAAACGTGGCTGGGCAGTGCGCCGCAGCGCCCGTTCAGTGCCGAACGCTTTTTCCGCTTCCGCAAGTATTGGGATTATTCGGGCGGCATCGCCACAGACTTGTTCTATCACGTCGTCGCGCCGTTGAACCTGTGCTGGGGTGAAGCGCAATTCCCGCACAAAGTTATGGCTTCAGGCGGAACCTATGTGTTCAAAGATGGCCGCGAAGTGCCGGACACATTCCACTTGATCGCCGAATTCCCGAAAGGCCATTCGCTGGTGCTGAGTTCTTCGATGGCGAACAGCCAGCATATACCAGGGCTGATTCGCGGCCACGAAGGCACGATCATGATGGTTCCCGAAGGCCAGTTTGAAGGCCGCGTTGACCACATCACCGTCACGCCGGAGCGCATTGCCAAGAAGAAGTTCGTCGAAAAATACGGCAGCGAAGAAGTCAAATTGATGACGGAAAAACGCGAAACGCATTACGAAAACTTCCTGCGTTGCGTGAAAACCCGCGAAAAGACTGTGCTGGATCCGCTGACGGCATTCAAAGCCATGACGACCATCGCCATGGCGGTTCAGTCGTATCGTGAAGGCCGCGTGCTGTATTTCAACGAAGCCTTGCAGAAGGTCACGGACAAACCCACTGAAATCATGCAGGCGAAAGTCTAGTCAAAAGCAAATCTTTACTGATCCACGAAGCGACACGATGGCAAGCCCTCCCTTGAAACTTGTGTCGCTTCGTGGAGTTCATTTTCCCTTTCCTATGCAAATCTTTGCAAAGCCTTCTTTTCCTGACGTATACAGGTAATCTGCGTTCTACTTTTATCGGAAGCAACTAGTTCTGACGAAACCCGCATCTACACGCGCGACTATTCCCTAGCATTTTGCAATCTAATCGCTTCTTCAACCAACGAAGAAAAGTATTCCGAGTGTGTAATACCTGAGGAAAAGGCTCACCGATTCAACAGCACGCGTTGGCTCAGTGTTGATGCTGTCAACTTTGGTTTGATAGCTCGCAGAGGAAGGCCATACTCCACGACACAATAGCCAATGCACATAAGACAGGAGCTCTCAATCGAGCCCCTATATGCCCAAATATTCCATCTCCTACCAGAGAAAGGGACAACGCTCATGCCTAAATCAAAGAAAGAAATACAAATACGCATACAACGTAGAAGCACTCAAATTTGCTTTCTGACGTTCGCCATGTTGGCCATCACATCTACCACATACGCACAATCGCTCACCGCGAAGTGGGCAACCACAGGTTCATCCAAATTCACGACAAGCGGCTCTACGTTCCAGCACGGCTCATATACAAGACTGCTGAACGGTTACGTCATTGGTGTTGGCGGCGGTTATACTGATGAGCAAGGCCGAAGCGTGGAGATTTATGACCCGAAAACTGGAACATGGCAAGATAGCGCGCCGCTAACCTTCCCTCGTAAAGGTCACTCTGCTTTGTTACTCCCTAACGGCAAGCTACTCGTCATCGGCGGATTACTGCCTCGCCCCACACCGCCACAAATCCCCGCAGGTCCCCCTGAAGTTTATGATCCTGCAACAGGAACGTGGACGTCTTTATCACTCTCAGGTGAAAACATTTCTGGCTTTTACAATCTCCCGCCATTGCCGCTTCATCTGCTGCTGCCGAGCGGGAAAGTTCTCATCATCGCTCGTTTTGGAGGAGTAACCACCTTTTACCTGGACCCAAATACGGGCATCGTTACATCAGGGCCCGTGTTCCGACCAGAAGGCACTGTTATTCTCGGTTTCAGTGGCGACACCGCGGCAGTTCTATACAACGGAAAAGTTCTTCTACTTCTTTCAAGTAGGGTATTACTCCTTGATCCTGAATCTGGAAAGTGGACTGAATTGAACATGCCAAAGATCAATGGAGTAGAGTTGTTCGGTAGGATTGCAGCGGTATTACCTGACGGCAACATTTTCGCGCATTTCAATACCTTCCCAACGCAGGATCAGCCGAAATTCACAACCTACACTGGCATCTTCAATGCCAGTGGGCTCTCGTTCGGGAACTTCGTGCAACAAAGCATGGGAGACTCAGGAATCAATGAGTACTCCTCTGTATTGCTGCCACAAGGAGATGCCGTCCTCAGCGTAGAAGGTTTACAAGCCACACTCTACAACACAAAAACCGGCCAGGGGAAACCTACCGACAATCCAAAAGGCGATGTTATAAGCACTACGTTGCTTGCGGACGGCCGAGTGCTCTCAGGGGAGCGTATCTACGGTAGGGATTTTGAGAGTAATGTTGCTCCGACACTTGTCGCCGCGTCTGCTGCAAGTTACCGAGTAGAACTTCTGGCATCAGGTTCCATCGCCACTGTCTTCGGTCCCGGGATCGGTGGCCAGTCTATCTATCTCAAGTATATTCTTGCTTTAGATGATCCGCCCGCTCCGTATATAACGCGCAAGCTGGCACCTTTTTCTAGTTCATCAGACCAGTCCAACTTCTTGATTCCTACTGACAGTCCAGAAGGTCAGGCCGAAATCACGATCGGAAGTCAGCGAGGCCTGCTCTCCATCTCAAGTAAGGCTCCCGGAATCTTCACCGCCGACGCAAGCGGGCGCGGTTTACCTGCCGGAGTCTTGGTGCGCGTAAAGACTGACGGCACTCAGGTCTACGAGCCCGTCGCTCAACTCGACGCGAGCACCGGGCGTTTCCTCCCTGTAACGATTGATCTCGGACCAGAAGGCGAGCAAGTTTACCTAGTCATCTTCGGAACAGGATGGAGACGGCCGACAGTGGCAGAAAATGCCATCGTCTACATTGGCGGCGTAAAAGCCCCGGTGCAGTACACGGGCGTGCAAGGTACGTTTGAAGGTCTCGACCAGATGAACGTTCTCATCCCACGCAATCTTGTTGGTAAAGGAAAGGCGGAGATCCTAGTGACCGTTGACGGGAAGACTGCAAACCCCGTTGAGATAAGCATCAAGTAGTCCGAATGTATTTCCTGAACGGAAATCAGTTGAGGCCTGAGTAAAGAAACATAGCGCGGCGATCCTCCCCCAAGTCTCGCCGCGCCATGCGACCCGATAGTAAATCTTTGGAATCGGGGCAAACGCATTTTGGCATTGAAATCTGAGAATTTGAATCCAAACGGGCGTGCTTTTACAGTTTTGCGACAACTTCTCGCGAAAAATCTAGAAGC
>CAZXHW010000146.1:0-12364 GCA_964639915.1 uncultured Heliomicrobium sp. | reverse complement strand
GCTGGCATTCGCCCCCAGATTCAAATCCGCATCCAGGAACTGAGTGTGGTTGAAGGCATTGAAGGCTTCAAAGCGAATCTCGAAGTTTGATGCTTCATTCCAAAGCTGCGTCCGTTTGGACAGAATCAAATCCCAGTTGTTAATGCCATTGTTCAGCCGGAACTGATTTGGCCCTGACGTTCCGCGCCGGAAGTCGCGCGATAGCACGAAGCCCGTGGCCGGATCACCGAAGATGCGGAACGCATCAGCGTTAAATGCCCGGCTGTTGTTCTGGCGCGGGTCAACTGTCTGGAACGGCGCGCCAAGATCGGCAAAGCTAAGAATGCCGCCTCCCGTGCCTGTGGTGTTGAAAGGATTGGCAACCGAAATGGGCAATCCTGATTGGAACGTCGTTATGCCGCCAATACTCCAACCGCCCAGTAATGTCTTCGCAAAGCCATTGAAGCGGTTCGCGAAGGGGAAGTCATAGATGAAGCTGGCGACGAAACGATGCGGCGCGTCGTTGGAAGACAAGCTGCGCCCAAAGCGGCGATTGAGCAAATCCAACTGCCCACGTTGGGTGTCGCTATCGCTGATGGACTTCGAGAAGGTATAGGCGACCTGGAACAGGAACCCTTTGGAGTAGCGCCGTTGCAGGTTCGCTTCGAACGCGTCATACCAATTGCGTCCCGCTGACACCAACTGGACGATACCCACCTGGATGTCAGTATTAACGCGTCGCGAATTGGTATTCGAGCCAGAGGTAGTGGGCGTAATCGGCGTTCTACCCGTCGGGAACGGAACGAATGTGCCGTAAGCGTAGTTGAGTTGTTCGCGGGCGTATTGTTTATAGCCGCGGTTGCCAACATAGCTCAGGCTCAGGACATAATCCGTCATGAAGCTTCGTTCGAACGTCAGGTTGTATTGATAGGTGTACGGTGTGCGGATCAGCGGATCAATCGGCTGTGAAAAGTTGGCCAGTGGAGCAGTGACCAGCAAGCTGCTTTGCGCCAGCGGATTGAAGGGAATCTGTCCTGCGTTCGCAGGCTGTGATGGGTCCGCCGTATAGTTCGGATATGGGTCAGGAGCAAATGGGTTCGCCAGTGTGCCTGTACCCAAATCAAAATAGGCGTCCGTTCCGCTGAAGCCGGGAGCAGTTAGTTGCTGCAAAGCCGTATCGCCAATGATTGAACCGTAGTAAACGCCGAATCCCCCACGGATCACCATCTCGCGATTGCCAAACAAACGATTCCCCCAACCACTCGAAATCTTGGGCGTCCAGGCAAACCCGAAGCGCGGCGCAAAGTTATTAAAGTCCCTTCGCACGCCTCCTTGCGGCACCGTGCCCCCCAGAACGGGATCAGGGTCGCCAACATAAACTACGCCATTCGGCGCGCGTCCGCCCGCTGGAATCGTGATCGGATTTCCAAAGGCATCGCGGAGTTGACCGCTGGTCAGCAACTGCGACGTCGTACCAGGACGGTAGTAGGCCTCGCGGCTGAACTTGTCCGTGATGGGCGAGGTGTATTCCCAACGCAAACCCAACGAAAGGGTCAGACTTTCCGTCGTGCGCCAGGTGTCCTGACCGAAAAAGGCGGCGTTCTTTTGTCGGAAGTCTCGCAATCCGTTGGAACCAATCTGGAAGTCGTAAGGCGAATTGCCGATCAAGAAGTCAGCATAATCATCACCCGTCGTGTTGCCTCCAACAGTCGAGGTGAATCCAATCGCTCCCTGATTGATGAACAGAAAGGCCTGATCGTGTTTGTACAGAGTTCCATCAAAACCGAACTTGAAGCGATGGTTGCCCTTCGCCCAGCTCAGCGAATCTTGGATCTGGAAGTTTTCAGTCGTGCGAGCCTGCGGTCCTTGGAAGGTATTCCCGATCTGGAAATTCCGGTCATATAAGAAAATGATCGGCGGACCGGCGAATTGCGGGTCTAAAACAAAATTGCCTGTGAAGCCAATTTGTGAAGGCGTTGTTTGGTTTTGCGGCGCGAACGATGGTTGGCGGTTGCGCGCATAACCGAGCAGGAGCGAGTTCACGATATTGGGCGCAAGGGCATAGGTATGACGCGCAATATAATTCTGCGTCGTGCGCAGGTCCAGCGAACCGAAACCCGGCACCGATGAACCATTCGGCGGACCGCCAAATGGGAAAGGGCTCAACGTAGAGTTGTCGTAGTGGTTTGCAGTAAATCCAAATGTCTGCTTTTCAGTGACCTGAAAATCAAAGCGACCCGTGTATTGGTTGTAGTTTCGTATCTCGCTCGCTCCTGCGGTCGCCGTCCCGGTGGCATCTGGAATCGGCAGGAAGCCATTGTAATACTGAGCAATCCGCGAAATACGATTGGCGGGAATGACGTTTCCAGGGAAAGGTTGGCCAGTTGCCGGATCAGTCAACACCACACCCTGAGCAAGGAGACCGCTGAAATCGCCACTGCGTTCGGCTACTGACGGAACCCCTGTAATGGTCTGTGAAGCGCCCACCAACTGACGGCGCGTTTCGAAATCCAGGAAGAAAAACATTCGATTTTTGGTGTCATATCCGAGGGGTCCAAAAACCTTTTTGGGGAAGGTAATGGGGCCACCGATCTGACCACCGAACTCTTTGCGCTCAAACGGGCGGCGGAAATCGCCAGGCCCACGACGCGCCGGGTCCGAAGGAGAATCCTGATCAAAATACCGTGCTGCCGAAAGGACGGTTGGGCGGTAGAAAACGCGTGCGTTGCCGTGAAAATCGCTCGTGCCGCTCTTGGTCACAAAGTTGATAACCGAGCCGCTGTTGCGCCCAAATTCGGCCTCGAAGTTAGAGGTCAGCAAACGAAACTCCTGTACGGCGTCAGGACGTAAGCCAAAGCCTGTCGAGCCGCCGACCGCGACTTCATTATTGTTCGCGCCGTCAAGGGTGATGTTGTTCTCGGTCCCTCGGTTTCCGTTAACGCGAATGCCCAAGCCGCCGCCAAAGGATTCCGATGCAGTCGTTCCGGTTTCAATTACACCGGGTTGTAACAGCGCCAGTTGCAACACGTTGCGACCATTCAAAGGCAGCCCAACAACACGGCGCGGGTCAACCGTGGTTCCCAGCGTTGGAGACTCACGGTCTACCAATTCTTGGGAGGCTGAACTGACCGTTACTTCGGCCGTTGCCCCACCTACGCTCAACGCACTTTCAAACTGAACACTGCGGTTTGGCTCGACTCTAATCTCGGTGATTTGTTTGTCGGCAAATCCGCTGGCGGAGATAGTGATGGCATAAGTAGATGGTTCGATTTCAAGGAATTGGTAAACACCTTCGCTATTCGTCTGGACGGTGCGGATATCTACTTGTTTTGAAGGATTGGTTAACTTGACAGTAGCTCCCATGATAACTGCCCCGTTAGGATCAGTTACCTTGCCGCTAATTGTTCCTCGTGTTCCTTGGGCAAACATCGGCGTGGCCAGTAAAAACAAGAATAATACTTGAGTCACTGATCTGAGTTTATGGCCATTGGTGAAGATAGAGATAGGTTTTAATCTGTCTATAAACATTGATGAACTCCTCTCCTGTTATTGATCCAATGATTTCAAGACCAGCACGGATGTGATGACCCTGGTGATGCGGCAACCCGGTGTTACCTATAACAACGGCAAAAACGCCTGTCGCGAATGCGGCTCCAATTCAAAGGTGTATTACCTGCGTACTTCCCACAGTACACAATTAACTGTATGTTCTACTGCTATTCACTCTATCTGAAGAATTGGATAGCTCAGTCTTGAATTGGAACCAATTCAGTTCTGTTCTTACGCAAGGCCTATTCCGTCCTTTCTTATGAGTTCCCTGGAACGGTAATAAAACAAGGAAGAGAAGTATTATCACTCTATTGAGAGGTAATCTGCGATCCTGATCTTCCGGATAATACAATGTAGAAATCTGGATAAATGATCGCATCTATCCGCGTTTCTGAAATTCAGAAAATTAAGGTGGATGTTACGATGAGCTTAGAGGGAAAGAGACTTGATACATTGTTGTAACAACAGCATAAGGAAGAATGATTGCTAAAAGCTTGCTACAAGAATCTTGATACTGACAATGAATTAGTGAAATCGTTTTTATCCAAGGTGGGAATGCTCGCTGAACGCACCAAAGAAAACGTAAGAAGATTCAATAAAATTGAATGGGCTGGATTGAGAAGCTGGCTGTAAGACTGAGGGATGACTGGAATAGGAAAGAGATCGAATTCATAAACAATGGATACAGATTCTACCTACATTGTCAGTTTCTAAAACATGGAAGCCGCCACGGCCTGTCGGGGGTGGCGGCTTCCATGTTTTAGAAACTGAAATTTTTTCGATGGCCTCTTCCCTTTTGGGCCATCCAAATTTCAAGAATACCCAATTGGCTCTATCCGCGCCCTAGGATTCCATCATATTTATCAAGCAATGAAGAGAGCTTATCCCGCAGAGAATATACTTTTACGCGAAGATCATCGTCTTTGCCCCTGTCGGCTATGTCTTTCCAAAGTGATTTCAGCACTCCTTCGCAACTCCCAAATCTTACGGCGATCTGAAGGCCTTTGGTTTGCGCTTCTGCATTGGATTGTTCTACAGCCATGGAGCCAATTGCCGTATCAAGCGAATCTATTTCTTGTTCTAATCGAGCCAGTTTTTCATCAGTTGTCATAATTTTCGTAGGACCTCAGCCAATTTATTCCTTTAATGAGTTTTTGCAGCTTGCCGCGTTCTCCGCCAATGGCAATTAATCGGTCTTTTGCGCACAAGCTCAAGAGCAGATTACCGGATTGCCTAAGTCTTGCCAATACGTATCGTGGGGAACGCAGACGCAAAAGCTGC
Organism: uncultured Heliomicrobium sp.; assembly: GCA_964639915.1. GTDB lineage: Bacteria > Acidobacteriota > Blastocatellia > RBC074 > RBC074 > RBC074. The sequence goes on along the minus strand of CAZXHW010000146.1, from coordinate 7,555 downwards.
GGACGGACAAAACACACTCGCCATATATCCGGCTCATACCCCAACCTTGCTGGTTCGAATTTTACGCCCAACGGCCCAGCAAAAAGAGCCAGGATAAGGGCTATGCCCTTTTGCCTTTTTGACTGAGGCATTCCTTGCCCCGCATCAACAGTCAGTGTATAACCTGCCGCAAGTCACCAATTGGTCAAACAAAATTATGAAACTGAAAAGACGCTGTTTCGTCTTTCGGAATTAGATCAGCGCGTGACGTTCCGCCTGTTCTGAACTGATTCCGTTTCTGCGCTCTCAATTGCTACGATAATTACCAAAGAGATAGCCCGGCTGGGGGTAATCTCTGTCCGCTCGTAAATTCTTATTTGCGGAAAATGTCCATCGTCTCCACGAAGGCTACCGCCAACGTGCTATCAAAGGAGTATTCCAGGTGGAATATCGAAAACTTTTCAGAGTCTCAGGACTGCTGTTGCTCTTATTGGGATGTCTTGCCGACTGGAGTCCGTCTCCGCAAGCTCAAAATGGAAAACTTGCTGACTGGCTGACCGATGGCGGCGACATCGAACGCACCGGCTGGCAAAAGAACGAACATATCCTTTCCACAACCACAGTCAAAAACATGAAGCTGTTGTGGAAAACCAAGCTCGACAACGAGCCTCGGCAGATGCATAACCTGCTGCCCGTGTTGATTGCCAGCAATGTGACCACTGCCAACGGCCCGAAACAAATCGTGCTGGCAACCGGCGTCACCGACAATCTGTACGGACTAGACGCCGAAACAGGAACAGTTCTGTGGAAGCTTCGTTTCAAATCTGAATGGAATCCCCCAGCGGACGGCGGACGCGGCGCAGGCATTTTGTGCCCCGGCGGCATTACGGCGACGCCAGTCATTGGACCGGGTGACGGACCTGGCAAATATGTTGTTTATGCGGCGGCATGGGATGGCACCTTGCGCCGTGTAGATTTGGCGACAGGAACAGAACTCAAACCGCCTTCCAAATTTATGCCTCCGAATGGCAAACCGTACGCTCTGAACTTGCGCAACAATGTGATTTACGTTCACACCGCGCAAGGCTGCGGCGGCAACCCGAACATGGTTTACATCTACGATCTGGCGACGGACAAAGTCGGTTCGTGGGGTCCTGCGGGTGGCGGCATGTGGGGACGCACCGGGGGAGCCATTGATTCCAAAGGCGTGATGTACACCGGCACAGGCGATGGCCGCTGGGATCCTGAAAACGGCGTTTATGGCAACGGCATCATTGGCATTAAACAAGACCCCGCCACCAAAGCGGCCAAACTGGTGGATTATTACGGTCCGTCAAACGCTGAATGGCTGTGGAAGCGCGATCTGGATATGCAGGTCAGTTGCGCGATTTTCAAATACAAAGGCAAAGAGTTGATGGTGGACGCAGGCAAAGAATGCGTCATGTATTTGATGGACACAGATTCCATTGGTGGTGACGACCATCGCACGCCACTCCATCGCACCCCGCTGTATTGTAATGAAGAGGTCAATTTTGCTTCCGCAGGTGTCTGGGGTTCGCTAGCAACCTGGGAAGATGCCAAAGGCACGCGATGGGTGCTGTCACCGTTTTGGGGACCGAAACATTCCAAATTTACCGCGCCGATTCAAAATGGCCCGGTCAAAATGGGAGCAGTCGTCGCCTTCAAGGTTGAAGACAAAGCGGGCAAATACACGCTGACGCCAGCCTGGATTTCGCGCGATATGAACCGCGCGGAACCTCCTGTCATCGCCAACGGAGTCATCTTCGCTTACGGCAGCGGCGAAGACACCGATCAGGCCGCATACGACATTGGCTTGGCCTACAACCACGATTCGCGGAACCGAATTAAGAACTCAACAAAAGCTGTGTTGTACGCGCTGGACGCACAAACCGGCAAAGAGCTGTGGAACAGCGGCGACGCAATCGCTTCGTGGAGCCATTGGGGCGGATTGTCCCTGGCGAATGGCCGCGTGTACATCAACACCTTCGACGGCTATCAGTACTGCTTCGGCATCGCAGGCGGAGCCGCACAATCAGCATCGAATCAGAAAGGAGGCCGGTAATGAAACGATTGACCGGAGCAATTCTCTTTTGCCTAGCCTTCGCCATCACCGCGCAGGCTCAACGAGCCGGTTTGGACTGGATGACCGACAACGCGGACGCACAGCGTTCGGCCTGGGTCAGACAAGACGGCAAAATCAATAAAGACGGCATGCAGAAACCCGGCTTCGAGTTTTTATGGAAAATGAAGCTGAAGAATCCGCCGAAACAAATGAACAACTTGCAGCCGCCCGCAACGCTGGACCGGCTGATCGGGTATCGCGGGTTTCGTATGCTGGGTTTTGTCGCGGGCAGCAGTGACAATTTGTTCACGATTGACACCGATCTGGGGCGAATGGAATGGGAAAAGCATTTGAATGCCGCGGCATCAACCGCGCCCAGCACACTTGCCTGTCCGGGCGGGCTGACCAACGGAGTTGTTCGACCGGCATTGACGACGATCCCGGCTGCGCCGACAGCCGCAGCGGGTCCTGGACGCAACACGCCTGCAAAAAGCGCGGTCGGTGATCCAGGACAAGGCGCAGTTACGCTGGCAAACGTTCGTCCGAATCCGCCGCGTCCAGCAAACCCGGCGCCAAGCGCTTCAGCAAATCCGATGCTGGTGCAGCCCGGACGCGTTAATACAGCCAATTTGCCTGGCGGACAATTGGGTGCGGGACCGTTTTTGATTTACGCGCTGGCCAGCGACGGCAAACTGCATTCGATGCATTTGTCGAACGGCGCGGACTATCAACCGCCCGCACAATTCACACCGCCCGGCGCAAATGCCAGCGGATTAATTGCGCTTGACCAGATCGCCTATGCAGTCACAACCAATGGCTGCAACGGCACAGCCAACGGCATTTGGAAAATTGACCTACCAACCAAAGAAGTTAAAAGTTGGAAAGGCAATGTCGCTGGTTCCGTGGGAATGGCCTTTGGCGGCGACGGCACGATTTACGCAACGACGGGAAGCGGCGGCGATAAACCAAACTCGCTGGTCGCGCTTGACCCAAATACCCTGGCGGAAAAGGCTTCGTTTTCAGCGGGTGCGCAGGAGTTCTCTTCTTCGCCCGTCGTGTTCAACCACAAAGGCAAAACGATGATTGCCGCGACAACCAGCAATGGCAGCATTCACGTGTTCGATAGCGAAAGCCTGAGCGCACCGCTCGCGTCTTCTTCAGCAGTCAAAGACTTCGCGCCAACTGCCCTGGCAAGCTGGCAAGACCTGAGCGGCACGCGCTGGATTCTGGCACCGCACAATGGAGCTTTACCGGCGGGCTTTACATCAGCGGGTGGCACCGTCACCAAAGGCGCAATCCTGGCGTGGAAGCTGGTAGAAGAAAACGGCAAAGTATCGCTGCAACCGGGCTGGGCTTCGCGCAATCTGGTTTCGCCGATCACGCCTACGATCATCAATGGCGTCATTTTTGCTACTTCAAGCGGCGAATTTCGTTCCGGCGCAACCTCCGCGCAACGAGCCGCACGCTCGGTTCCCGCAGTTATTTATGCGCTCGACGGCACAACGGGCAAAGAGCTTTGGAATAGCGGCAAAACGATTACGTCTTTCGCTCGCAGCGGCGCACTCGCAGGCAGCATGAGTCAGATTTATCTGACGACTTACGACGGCACGATTTACGCCTTCGGCTATCCGATGGAGCATTGATCCGGAAATCAAAAGGCAAAGCCCTCAGGGTCTTTGCCTTTTGATTTCTTTCTTCGTTCATTCAAAGATTGGCTTATGAAGTTTTTCCATTTTTCACTTAATCAAGTTCGTTCGGCGCGCCTTGCCTTGCTGGCGCTGATGACAGTGTTTTTTGTTGGTAGTTATTGGCTACAGCCGTCCGCCGGCCAAACCCGGCCTATGCCGGAAGGTCCTGGCCAGGTGGAAACGCGAAAATTCTGCACGCAATGCCACGATCTGGATAAATCGCTTTCGCTGAAACAAGACCGCGCAGGCTGGCGCATCACGGTGGATAAGATGGTCGCTTTTGGCATGAAAGCCAAAGACGAAGAAATCACCACGGTCATTGACTATTTGTCGCGTAGCTATCCGGCGGACGATGTGCCACGCCTGAAGGTCAACGAAGCCGAGGCGATTGATTTTGAAAGCATTCTAGCAATCAAACGATCGCAAGCTTCTGCGATCATTCAGTACCGTGAAAAGAACGGTAAATTCAAAACCATCGAGGATTTGAAAAAAGTCCCCGGCATTGATCCGGCAAAGATCGAAGCCAAAAAAGACCGGCTGATTTTTTAAGCCAATCGATACCGAAACAACAAAGCACCCAAGGAGAAGGCTAAGACATGCAGGCAAAAGGAGAGTTTGAGGTAAAGCTAACGCCACAGGATGATACAGCGATTGAATCTCCGCTAGGCAGAATGGCGATAGACAAACAATTCCGCGGCGACCTGGAAGCCGCCAGCAAAGGACAAATGCTGGCCGTAATGACGGCAGTGCAGGGATCAGGAGTCTACGTCGCCATCGAAAAAGTCACCGGCACATTGCAAGGCCGTAAAGGCAGTTTTTTCTTGCACCACACAGGAGTGATGGAGCGCGGAGCCTCTCAATTGGACGTAACAGTTGTGCCTGATTCCGGCACGGAAGAACTGGAAGGATTGTCTGGCAAAATGCAGATCATCGTTGCTGACGGCAAGCACGCTTACGCGTTTGAATACACAATTAACAAGACTTCCTGAACAGCCAGACAATATCTATGAAAGCTTTTTTTCTAAAACTCGCGCTTGGATTGTTGGCTGTTGCCTGTCTGCTTGGCGCGCAGAAAGCGCCCGACTGCGCAACTTCGATTGCCGCGCTGGAACAGCGCGTGGAAGCGCAACGCCACTTGCTCTGGGATTGGGCTGGGCTGATCCGCTACGGCAGTGAAAACACGGAAGTGCCAAAACCCAAAGCGACCGATGATCGCGTGGTCTTTTTGGGCGACGAAATTCTTGAAAGCTGGGGGCAAGGCGCAACGCCTTTTTTTCCTGGCAAGCCATACCTGAACCGAGGCATCAAGGGACAAACGACGCCGCAAATGCTGGTTCGCTTCAGGCAGGATGTCATCAAGCTGCAACCCAGAGTGGTTGTTTTAATGGCCGGAACCAACGACGTTGCCAGCATTGACAGCCCGATTACGCAACAGATGACCGCCGAAAACGTGACGTCCATGGTTGAACTAGCCAAAGCGAATAACATTCGCGTCGTGCTGGCTTCGGTGACGCCAATTTGCGATTGCTACACCAAACGATCCGCGCTGCGGCCTTTCGGCAAAATCATCGGCGTCAATAACTGGTTGAAAGATTATGCTGCCGAAAGCGGTTCGGTTTATCTGGATTACTATTCCGCGCTTGGACAAGGGCGCAACCTGAAAAAAGAATTCACCAGCGACGGTGTGTTGTTGAACGATGCGGCGTATGCCGTGATGGCTCCGCTGGCTGAAGCCGCAATTTCAGAAGCCTTGAACAAAAGGTAACTACGTTGAACAAACAAAATCTGCCGCAGATGAACGCAGAGTTTCGCTGATCTGCGTTTGTCCGCGTTGATCTGCGGCTGACCATTTTTTTGAGGAATAGATCAATGAGCACTGAAACGAAGAATCAATTTCCAAAACTCCACAACGCCACATGGCCCGGTTTGGTCGGCAAGGGCGGCCCGGATGCCGAACCGGTCATCGAATTTGAAAAGATGCTGGATATGACTGCCGCCGCTGAGGTGGACGGCCAGAAATTCGATGGCGTAGACATTTTCCTTTCCCTGCCGCACACAGACATTGATTCGACTGACGACCAATTGAAAGAGCTTGCCGATCAAGTCGCTTCGCGCAATTTGGTTATCGGCTCGTTAGTAGCTCCCGTTTGGGGACCGACCGGCGGAGGTTCAGCGATGGGTTCGGAAGAAGAGCGCAACGCTTTCCTGACGCAGGTCCGCAAATCCTGCGAAGTTGCGCAGAAGCTGAACAAGCTCGGCATTCGCAAATACGGCGTTGTGCGTGTGGATTCTTCGTGCAATCCCAGCGATTGGTCGGCTGACCCGGCAGGCAACACCAAAAAGATTGCCGACACATTCCGCGAGGCCTGCAACATTGCCGAAAGCTTCGGTGAACGCCTGGCCGCCGAAGGCGAAATCTGTTGGGGCGGCATGCACAGTTGGAGATATCTGCAAGAGCTGCTGGAACAGGTTGATCGCCCTCAGACACTCGGCATTCAAGCGGATATGGCGCACACGATGCTCTTCACAATGGGATACAACGCTCCCGAACATCGATTGCTACCGGACAATTACGACTGGGCGGACAAGGAAGTGTTGTACGAAGCGTTGGGCAAAATGACCAGTGCCTTGCGTCCGTGGGTAAAAGACTTTCACGTTGCGCAAAACGATGCGACGGTCAAAGGCTCCGGCTCGCACGACAAAACCGGTCGCCACTGCCTGCCGAACGACCCGAACGGCAAGATGGATGTTGTTCGTGCGGCAGGTTTATGGCTGCGCGATGCTGACGGCAATGTCACCAAGAGCACGCAACACATCAACTGGGACGGCTGCATGTTCTCGAACGAAACGATGACCGATCCGCAAACCTGGAACAATATTTTGGCGACGATGATCGCGGTGCGCGATGCACATGGATGGAATTAAACAACAAACTATCAAAAACAATCTATGAGCAAAAAAACTTTGAATATTGGTTTAATTGGGTACGGCTTTATGGGACGCGCTCATTCGAATGCGTTTCGGCAAGCCGGGCGATTCTTTGACTTGCCGTACGAAGTCAATCTCAAAGCCGTCTGCGCGCGCAATGCTGACCGCGTGAAATCGTTTGCGGACAATTGGGGGTACGAATCCATCGAGACCGACTGGCGCAAGCTGCTTGAACGCAAAGACATTGACCTGATTGATATTGCCAGCCCCAACGATACGCACGCGGAAATCGCCATCGCTGCCGCCAGAGCGGGCAAGATGATCATGTGCGAAAAGCCTCTGGGCCGGAATTCTGCCGAAGCCAAAGCAATGGTTGAAGCCGTCGAGGCCGCTAAGGTTCCGAACTCCGTCTGGTACAACTACCGCCGCGTCCCGGCGGTCACGATGCTGAAAAATCTGCTGGACGAAGGCCGCTTCGGGCGAATCTTTCATTACCGCGCCAAGTTTTTACAGGACTGGACGATTTCGCAGGACTTGCCGCAGGGGGGTGAAGGCTTGTGGCGCTTGGACGTTTCTGTCGCAGGCAGCGGCGTAACCGGTGATTTGCTGGCGCACAACATTGACACGGCGATGTGGTTGAACGGGCCGATCAAGGAAGTTGTGGCGATGACCGAAACCTTCGTCAAAGAGCGCCAGCACAATCTGACCGGCAAAATTGAACCCGTCGGCATTGATGACGCCAGTTTGTTCCTGTGCCGGTTTGAAAATGGTTCGCTGGCTTCGTTTGAAGCGACGCGATATGCACGCGGGCATAAGGCGCTGTACACGCTGGAAATTAACGGTGAACACGCTTCGGCGTTCTGGGATCTACACGACC
>CAZXHW010000145.1:0-12382 GCA_964639915.1 uncultured Heliomicrobium sp. | reverse complement strand
TTCATAAGTCCTTGTCTACAAAACTGTTTTCGTTAATTCAATGCCATTGCCCCAAAAGGGAATACACATGTGTGATAAATTTATCAGTCTTGTTTGGAAAGCGCTTGCGGAGTTTGTCAGGTATGACCGAGAACATTTGTTGACTATGACTGATGTGTCAGGCAGGAATGTTGCTGTCAAAGAAGAATCTATAAACCATAGAATAGCGTTGTATATTGAATTGGAGCTAAGGAATGTGACTGCCGAGTTTGAATGTGACAAACTCAGAAGCATTTCAGATAAGATATGTAATAGAGAGGTAACGATTGATTTAGAGTACGATTTGGGCTCTAGCGGTAATCACGTCGAGCGCAAACGTATGGTTAATGCTCAGTCAAATGAAGTTATACGAATTCGCCCTGACATCTTGATTCATGGAAGAGTGGTTCCAGCTAATAACTTTGCTTTCATCGAAATAAAAAAGAGGCAAAAGACGCCACGGGATATTGTGAAATGCAAAGGAGCGAAAGGGTTTCAATATCGGTACGAGTATGTCTTGTTAATTGAAAACGTGGGTAAAGAGCTAAACAGAATGACAATCACTGAATTTCAGTCTGATGAAGCGGAGAGGGTTCATACGCATCCTTGCACATGTATATCAGCCACCAATTCAACAGAATAACTATTCTGTTACACTAGCGGGTTTCGCGCCTGCCCGATTGCCCATCTTTCTTGAGTTTCCTGCCGAGCCTGGCACTCAACTTTCAAACTGTGGTGTTGAACTCGCTGCCATCTTGATCACAACAGTTGTGAAACTCGACGGTAAAGTTGAATTGGCAAGCCGCCTTTCAACGTGCGGTTGAGCGATGCACTTGTTTACGCCTGCAACGCTTGCTGCCTTCGTTTTATAGCCTTGCGGGCAGCGAAGAATTGGCAGAGGCACAATCTGAGCCGACCACACCTCTGCCAACTAGCATTTGGTTGAAGATGGGCAAACTATCGCTTTGCCATTGCACAGGCCGCACCCCTGGAACGTTCAGCCGTATTCGGTAAAGTCCGCTGCGCGCACAGAGGTACAGCGCTTTGCCGTCGTCGTCGCCTCAAGCCATGTTGTGGATGTGTTCGGCGCGATGATTGTGCCCAGATGTTTGCCTTGCGCCCAGATCACCCACAAACCGCCAGCGCCGGAAATGTATAAATTGCCTTCCTGATCCACCTTGATGCCGTCAATCGCGTCTTCACCCGGCGCGTCGGTCATATCGAAGAAAAGCTTGCCGTCTTCAAGTTGGCCATCGACGTGACTTCGTTCCGCATGACGACTTTCTTTTTTTCGTTCCAGTCCCCGACGAAGAAGCACTTTTCATTCGGTGAAAACGCGATGCCGTTTGAGCCAGTGAAGTCTGTGCTGAAGAGTTGCAGGAACTGGCCCACCTTATTCGTTGATTGTTGGAATAAAACCTTGCCGCACAGGATTCATAGCGCGGGTGAGTATCACTGGCTTGATGGAGGTTGGGCCGGCGACAACTCGCAGTCCAAAACTAAAAATTGGCGTGGATCTTACGTCCTCGAAGTTCATTGCGTCGTTGAACGGCAGCCGGGTCTTAGCTCTTTATATAAGCCGGTTCAGGGTGAGGTGCGCCCAACCCTGGCGGGAGGCCGACTCTCGTCTCATGGTGGGCGTCCTTTTCGGGGAATGCCATCCACGCCCAAACTCCGGAGGTAACGAAAATGCAGAAAGAACCGAATGGACAGTTTGAAGATCCCGTAAAGCGACGGCGAAATACTGCTACGTCGAAGCCGGTCAATCGGCAGCAGTTTCTGAAGAGGATGGTGTGCGCCCTGGCTGTCGCCTTGTTGTGCGTTGGAGCTGTCTGGAGTCACGGCAGCGTCGCCGCACAAAGCGACGAGTCCGGTCAGTTGCGCCAATTCATTGACCAGCAGGTCGGTGGAATCCAGAAGCTAATGGTTCCGGCAAACAACGCCGACCTGCCGCAGCCGCGGCTGGCCGATGGAAGCCCGGACCCGCAATTCAAGACCACCGAGGCCAAGCGTTACCTCGGCAAACTACTCTTTCACGATCCGGTTCGCATGGCCAGAATTATGCCGCAGTTTGGCGGCGTCCTCGCCACGCGGCAAACCGCTTCTTGCGCGAGTTGTCATCAGGGCGAATCCGCATCAAAGGCCGGCACACTGTTGAACTTTGCTGCGGGAGGCGAGGGGAAAGGGTACACGGATGCCGAAGGCAACTTCATTCCGCGACGGCGGCCCCGGCTGGACATCCTGCCCCGGCTGCGTGAGACACCGCTCTTCCCTGGTGACTCGCTGGTGGACGAGTTGCCCACACTCACCGACATCTACGAGCTTGCTGGGGTGGCTACTCCGGCGCGTGCTCGCAAACAGCCGGACCCCGGGCAACTGCTGCGCACTGGGCGGTTGGATGCTTTGGACAGTGTCGCACGCAATGCTCCAAGCGTCATCGGGGCCGCATTCAACAATCGCCTCTTGTTAGGCGGATTCGCGGGCGAACCCGACGCATCACCCGGCGGCCTCAACCCGTTCAACTTCCCAGCGCAGGAAAGCGTGGCGCTCTTGCTGCTCGACGCGCACCGCATGCTGGACTTCCAATCCGCTGAGATACAGAAGGTCCCGGCTTTTGTGAAACTCTTTCAGGATGCGTTTCCCGAAGAGGCCGCCCAAGCTGCGGCGAAGAAAGACCTGAACCTGCTGATTAACGACATTACTGTGTTGCGGGCCACTGCGACCTTCATGCGAACCGTGGTCACGCGGAACACGCCCTGGGATCGCTTCCTGGCCGGAGACAACAGCGCATTGACGCCCGCACAGCAGCGTGGTGCCAGATTGTTCTTCACTCCCGCGGCAAACAGCCCAGGCAGCGTGGGCGGCGCGAGTGGGGCCAGTTGTTACACCTGCCACAGCGGCCCGATGCTCAACAAGCAGGTCAACGACCCCGACGTGGCTGGCATGGGTCAGTTCGTGGAAGAAAACTTCTTCAACCTCGGGCTCGGCGACCATCCGGTCCAAGCCTTGAATCGCCAGGCGAGAAACGATCCCAACTCCCTCGATGATGGCAGGCGGGAAATCACAGGCCGCGAGGACGATGCTTTCAAGTTCCGCGTGGTGACGCTGCGACAACTGAAAGACGCCCGGTTCTTCTTTCATAACGGCGCATTCACGAGTGTGCGAGACGTGGTGCAGTACTTCAACGCCGGTGTGCCGCAAAACGCACAGTCCGGTGCTGCGAATACACTGACGCCCCGGTTCACGAATCCTCGTGGATCAGGCTCGTCGCGCGGCCTGGGGCTGAGCGAGGCTCAAGTAAACGACCTCACCGACTTTCTCGAAAACGCGTTGTACGACCCCGCATTCGTCCACTTCGATCCGAACTCAACGACCGATACGTTCAATCCAAACGTGCGTGACTTGAATTACGCGATCTACCGCCCGGACCTCGCGGCTTTGGGCGCAATCAATGGACGGATGCCCAGTGGACTTCCGATGGCGAACAACGATGCCTTGTCTCGGCGCGATATGGGGCTTGAATTCCTTGATGTGACGGGGCAGGTGAACACTTCGCTGCAAAGCTCGCTGAGGTTTGGCCGGCGGCAGGATGACGTTTACACGATCACCAACAGCAGTTCGTCCATCGTGGACACGCATCTCCTAATTGTTGTCCATGGCCTTTCCAACGGAGTCCGGTTGGAGAACGCCAGCGGGATCACGAGCAGCGGCGACCCTTATATCCGCGTGTTCCTGACCAATGGCGCTCTTCTCCCCAGTCAGAGCATCACCCAGAGGTTGAGCTTCACCAGGCCCAATCCTCTGCCGGCGAGATACAGTCTCACGCTCCTTTCGGGACAGGGCAAACCATGAGGCAATCATCCGATTGAGCTCTTCCGTGTGTGACTACGCGGCCTGAAGATTGGGAAGGCCCATTACCAATGTGCCTTTTCGTGAGGCTCCCAGCAGGCCCGAGATGCAGCTTTCGAGCGGCGTCTCGGGCCTGCTGGCGTTTTCCCAAAGCTGGCTGCATCCTTTCTAGCGAACGTTCCGGAAGAGTTACGAACTGGTCAGCAGGAAGACATATGAATAAAGCCTATCGTCATAATTCAAAGGTTGAACGGGTTACCCGAACCAGGCAGGAGGCGAAAACCCATTACGACCGATTGAGCGGCTGGTACGACCTGCTGACGGATCGCAGTGAAAGAAAATCTCGTGATCTTGGGCTAAAGCTCTTATGCGCGAAGAAAGGGGAAAAGGCGCTTGTGATCGGCTTTGGAACCGGACATGGCGTTTTGGCTTTGGCAGACGTAGTTGGCGAAACGGGCAAAGTCTTCGGTCTTGATCTTTCGGAAGGAATGCTTGAAGTCGCGCGCGAGCGAATGCTGGCCGCTGGGCTGGCTGACAGAGTGGAACTACGCTGTGGTGATGCGACGGCGCTCCCTTTTTCGGCAGCATTCTTTGACGCAGTTTTTATGAGCTTCACGCTTGAACTATTCGACACGCCGGAAATCCCCGTTGTTTTGCGAGAGTGCCGCAGAGTGCTGAAAGCGGGCGGACGGCTCTGCATCGTCGCCATGTCCAGGCAAGGGAAAGAACGTTTGATGGTCAAGCTTTATGAGTGGGCACATCGCCGGATGCCAAGCTATGTGGATTGCCGCCCGATTTATGTCCGGGAAGCCATTGAACAAGCTGGGTTTCAAGTTGTTGAAGTGATCAACAATTCAATCTGGGGATTGCCGGTGGAGATTGGTCAGTCATTGAAGCTTGATGTCGAAGAGTCTTGAAGTATCTCGATGCCGTTTTCCAATTTGACCCATTTCCTGGATGAGATGTAATTGGCTTTTCTTCATTGATGCCTACTCGGCTCTTTTACTGAGATCATTGGCCATACACGAGTACGTCTACGGCTGAAGCGGCACGCCATTGTTGAACGACCAATCTATTGGTCACGGCGGTCAAGGTGCGGCCATCACTGGTAAAGGCCACTCCCACCGGATCGAGACCGGTTCTGAAAGAGGCAAGTTCCTGTCCGGTCTCCCAATCCCAGAGTTTCGCTGTACGATCAAAACCTGCCGTTGCCAACCGTTTGCCATCGGGTGAAAGTCTCAATGCGCCAATCTCTTTGGCATGCCCGGTCATCTGTCGTAGTTCGTGCCCGCTGGCGATGTCCCAGACTCGGATCAGGTTGTTGTCCGTTGTCAGCAATTGGCGGCCTTGGGCGGCAAAAACGATTTGGGTACTTCTTGAAACATCTTGTTCTACACCCTTGAAAGTGAGCTTCATACGCTCGGTCGCAAGGTCCCAAAGCATGAAATTCCCATCAACCCCCCCTACCGCCAGTGATTGATTGTCCGGGGAAAAGCGGAGTTCCGCCGTTGGTCCGGCAGCGTCGTGGAAGCTATGAAGCACACGCTCTTTCTCCAGGTCCCAAACCGTGACTGCACCTTTCAGATCGGCGGTCGCGAGCATTCGCCCGTCGGGTGAAAAGGCCAGGCCGCCGATTTCGCCGGGCTGACCGGCTAGGGTACGCAACGGCCCACCCGTCGCTGAGTCCCAAAATTTTACCTTTCCAGCCGCATCGCCCGTCGCCAACATCCGCCCATCGGTGGAATAGACGATGGAGCGAATCGCCGCCCCGCCGTTGTCCAATTTGAACAATTGCTTGCCCTGCGCAGGGTCAAACACAGCGACTTCAAACCCAGGAATGGATTGGCCGCTGTCCAGCAATTCGGTGATCGCGATTGCCACGCGATCACCCGCCGGCGAAAAGGCGAGCGGGTATAGATAAGAACTTTCCTTATGCGTTGTCTGTACAATGCGGTGATTCGGCTCGCCGAGCGAACTGGTCCGCAAGAGCGCGGCAACCTCCCAGAGTTTGGCCGTCCGATCAAAGCTGGCCGTCGCCAGCCACAGACCATCGGGCGAAAACGACACCGACGAGATGTCGCCGCTGTGCCCTTTGATCGTGGCTAGTTCCTGCCACGAAGCCGTATCCCACAATTTGACGGTCAGGTCGCGGCTGGCCGTCGCCATGCGTTTACCATCCGGGGAAAAGGAAACTGAATTGACCCAATCGAGATGGCTTTGCAGCGTTGCGACTTCCTTGCCGGTCGCCAGCTCGAACACTTTGGTCGGATTGCTCGGAGCAATCAGCCACTTGCCGTCAGGAGAAAAGATGAGTTTGGTGACGGTAATGCCGTGCAGCAAATCCAAATGTTCCTGGCCCGTCGTTGCGTTCCAAACCTTCAAGCCTCGCCCGCTGGCAGCGATCCATTTTCCGTCGGGCGAAAAGGCGACGCCGTTGAGGATCGTTCTGCTCGCGCCCGTTAGTCCTCGCAGCGTGAGTAAGACCTGCCCGGATTTCAGCGACCACACTTTGACTGTGTTGTCTTCGCTGAGCGTGGCCAGCCGCTCGCCCTCCGGCGCGAAAGCCACCGACACTAGCGGCGCTGAATGGCCGGCAAAGACGCGCAATTCCGCGCCCGTAGCGGCATCAAGGAGTTTCGCAGTATGATCCGGATTTGCTATCGCCAGGTGTTGTCCCGTAGGAGAAAGAGCCACATCCGCAATCACTCGTTGGTCCTCGGCAGCTTGCACCGTAACGCTCCTTAGCCGCTTTCCCGTAGCGGTTTCCCAAAAGGTGATGACGTGTCCGCCCGCCAGCGTCATCAGCCATCGGCCATTGGGCGCGAACGCAACCCGTCTGAGCCCTTCGTCGTGCTGCAAGGTCCGCGTTTCGCTGTGACAAAGCTGCCAGAGGTAATACCACTCGAAACCTCGCAAATCTTCTTGATTAGGCAGCGGCACCTGTTCCTGTAGCATTTCCAGAACGCGCCCCACGCTGAAGTATTCCCAATTCTGTTGCGCCAGGTTCAGACGCGCGGCGTACAGCACGCGCCGTTTGGTTTTCATCTCATTTTGGGCCAGGTTGCGCTGTTGCAATGCCAGGGCGGCGAGCGCCGCAAATAATGCCAGCAACACGGCGGCCACGGCGCTGGTGCGGAAAACCCCGCGCCGGTAGGCAGCTCGCTGCCGCTCGACCTCGGCATCAGGCATGTGCTTGGCGACCCACTCCTGATTGAAGACCTGTGCGTAGATGCGATTGCGTGGCCGCAGCAACCCTTCTTCCACACGCACCAGACCTGCCAGCCGCAGCACCGTCACCAGCGGATTGGTTTCGTCGTCTTCGGTGCGTTTGCCGTCTCGCATTTTCGCGTAGAGCGCGAGAAGGCCTGCCGTGTCCACTTCGCTGCGCAGCATTCGTTCGCGGACGAAGAGCAGATTGTCGTCCTGCTCGCTGGCGCGTTTAGCAAAGAACAATTCCTCGCACAACTGATCCACGCCTTGCGGATTTAGCACGCGCGCGTCTTCGGCGACGGCTTTGCACAGGCGCTGTGTCAGGTAGGGATGACCGCCCGTCCAGTGGAGAATTCGTTTCAGCAGCACGCCAGCCAGCGGCGGATCGCGGCGCAGTCCTTCGGCGAGCGGGGCGGCTTCGGTTTCAGTGAAATCGCGCAGCTCAATGCGCAGGCCAATGTTGAAGGGCGTCGTGCGCGTGTCGCGGATCAAGTCTGACGGCGACGCCACGCCGAGCAAACAAAACGTCAGTCGTTCTAACTCGGCGTCCTCGGTGCGGAAATTGTATAGCTCACGGATGCCGGCGAAGAATTCATCGGTCGAAAACGGCAGTCCCAACACGGCGTCAATCTCGTCAATGAAAAAGACGATCGGCCCGACATATCGCGGCAACACGGCGTGGCGGATCGCCTGCAACCATCGTTGAAGGGGCCCGAGCGACATCTGTTGCTGCCAGAACTCCATCAACTCGTCTTCCAGATCGAGCTGCTGCGCCATCTGGCTGAGCAATCCGCCATACCACTGTTCGGCGTTGACGTTCTGCCCGATAGCGGTCAGGTCAAGCACCGCCACGCCAACCCCTTCTTCGCGCAAACGTGTGGCCGTGCGCACCATCAAGCTGGACTTACCCATCTGCCGCGAAGTCAGCACGTAGCAGAACTGCCCCTGATTCAATGCTGCGTAAAGCTGTGTGTCGGCTTGTCGTTCGACATAACACGGAGCGTCACGCCGCAGCGTGCCGCCGACGATATAAAAACCGCGCGGCACAGCGCGCTCAGCAGGGACAGTTAGTGCAGCATCTTTGGCCATTGATCTTGACCAGATTGGTTGGTGATGATTGATGATCTGCCAGGAAATGACAGGCCATACTCAAATTACAGCAAATGCTTTTCGAGATAGTTGGCGTAAAGCTGGCATCGCGGACGCAGGTCGCGCACGGAGTCGCCAGACATCAGGCCTGCGCTGCGCAGCCGGTAAAAGCTATCGGTGTTCGCCGACGGTTTGCCTTGCAACACGCTCTGCACGACTTCGCGCAAAGACGGGTCTTGTGAGAGCGAAATCAGCAAGCGGCGTAAATGATCGCCGAACGGCCCCTCGTCGTGATCGGCCTCGGCTTCCAACCGGCCTAGCGCCCAGCCGCGCGTGACCATCTCGTGCAAGCCGCGCCGCACCAGATAAGGATGCCCGCCGACCAGCCGGAAGTACCGCGCGACCTCCCCACGATCTTTGAGCGGCGCGCCGTAGTGCTCGTTGAGTTCGGCGACCTGGTCGTAGTTGAAATCTTCCAGCGCCAGCCGCGTGCCAACGTTGAACGGTGATTGATTCAGATCGGTGATGAACAGGTGTGCCTCTGTCGCGTAGGCGATCACTTGGGTTAAACGTTTCCACGGCCCATCAGGATCGAGCGCGCGTTTGTTGTGCCACGAACGAAAGAGGCCAAAGATGTCACTGCCGAAATCACAGTTGAACAACCGATCTACTTCGTCCAGCCCCCAGACGATTGGAGCCTCGAATTTTACGAGCACTTCGCGCCGCAGGAATCGCTCGAAGTTGATTCCCGGACTCATGAACGAATTCCACATCTGGCTCGGATAAACATCCAGATCGAGCTGATCGGCCAGCGTCTCGGCCAGACTGAGAATCAGTTTCTCGGATGAGGTGAAGTACTCTTGTCACAGGCTCTGGAAATCTATCAGCACGACCCGCGCACCACGTTCGCGCGCCCGGTTCAGCCCGCGTGCGAGCAAGGACGTCTTGCCTACTTGTCGCGCGCCCTTGACCAACACCAGGCTGTCCTGCCGTTCAATGGCTTCGTGAAACTCTCGGTCGGTGGATCGTTCGATGTAAAACTGTGAATCGAGCGGCACGGCTCCTCCCACCGGTTCCAGTCTTCGGCGGTCTTCCAGGTCTTTCGTCGAAGACAACGTTTCGGTGGTGTATCGCTGAGGCGGATGGTCTTTCGACCTGCGTTCATCGGCAATCGGCGGCGGTCCCACTGAGACGCTGCGCTTGAGCTTGGCTTCAACTTCCAGTTCCAGCTTCAGATTCTTCAGGTCAATCATGAAATCCTTGATGACTTGATACCGCTCGTCGCGATTCTTTTGCAGTGCCTTCTCAACGATGCGTTCGAGTTCCGTGGGAACGGCGCGCGAATAGCGAAGCAGCGGCAGCGGCTCCTGATTCAGAATCGCCGCCAGTACCGCGCCCGTCGTCGCGCCCTCGAACGGCGCGCGCCCTGCCACCAACTCGTAGAGCACTACGCCCAGGCTGAAGACGTCACTGCGTCCGTCAAGCTCCAAACCCAGCAAATGGTCCGGCGAGATGTAATGCGCCGTGCCCATGACCTTGCCTGGGTCGGTCTTGAGCGGCGCTGAGTTGCTAATGAAACTGTCACTCTTTGTCGTCAAGGTGGTCATAAACTGCTCGGTCAGTTTGGCGATGCCGAAGTCCAGAACCTTCACATAACCATCGCGCCGCACCATGATGTTTTCCGGTTTGATATCACGATGCACGATTCCAGCTTCGTGGGCGGCAGCAAGTGCGCCCGACGCTTGAATGATGATCTCCAGAATTTCCGTCAATTTGAGCGCCGAAGCAGACAACCGCTGCCGTAGTGTCTGCCCGTCAATGTACTCAGTGACGATGAAGTGGACGCCTTCGTGTTCGCCGATTTCAAAGATCGTCAGGATGTTCGGGTGATTCAGCGCAGATGCCGCGCGCGCCTCCTGCTTGAAACGGCGCACCCGATCCTGATCCTGCGTAAACTCGCGTGGCAGTAGTTTGATCGCGACCTTACGGTTCAGCCGCGTGTCTTCAGCCAGATAGACATGCCCCATTCCGCCCGCGCCCAGCAACGACAGCACCTGATAATGGCCGATTTTTTGCCCGATCAAAAAGCGATCCTGATCTGTGGCGAGAACTTTTGCGGCAACGTCAAGCGCGGAAGAAGACAGAAACTCTCCCACTTCGTCATTCGATTCCAGCAAAGACTCCATCTCGCGGCGCAAGCTCTCATCGCCTGCGCAGGCTTCATCCAGGAACGCAACTCGCGCCGCCTCATCGCGCTCCAACGCGGCGTAGTACAGATCGTTGATTTGTCGCCACCTTTCCGGTTTCATCGTCCTTTCCTCAGCACCTAATGCGTGACCGAGCGCCAGAAGCTGCCATGTGGGTGAAATATATTTTCACGCTTCATCCATCGCCTTTCCGCTGAGTTCTCGGAAAAGCCAGGCGCGCGCCAGGCTCCACTCCCGCATCACCGTGCGGGGAGAAGTCTTGAGCACCTCGGCGATCTCCTCGACGCCAAGGCCGCCGAAGAATTTCAGCTCGACGATCCGGCCCTTTCGGGGATCCATTGCCGAGAGACTCTTCAACGCATCATCAAGCGCAATGAAGTCTGCCTCAGCTTGCACCTGAAGAGACGTTGCCTCATCAAGCTGGACGTGTCGTTTTCCGCCGCCCCATTTCTCGTAATCGCGGTGGCGTGCGAAATCCACCAGCACGCGCCGCATCAACTGCGCCACGACGCCGAAAAAGTGCGCACGGTTCTCCCACTGCGCTTCTTTCCAATTCGCCAATCGAAGATAGGCCTCGTTAACCAGCGCTGTCGCCTGTAACGCGTGGCCCGGCAGTTCGCGGTTCATATAGCCGCGCGCCAGCCGGTACAGCTCGTTGTAGATCAGCGGGATCAGGCGTTCGAGTGCCGCCTGATCGCCGTTACCCCACGCCTTGAGCAACCCTGTAATTTCTTTTGGCGAAACCGCGTCCACGTCTTTCTCCTAAATTGGCTCCTGATCCGGAAAATATTTTTTGTTCTTTTGGCAGCTTTCCTCTTCGCGTCACGCATTAGGGGGCGAAGGAGAAAAGCTATGAACAATACTATTCAATCTACGCTTGATGATTTTGAAACCCTGGCAATGCCTCATCTCAACGACCTTTATCGCACCGCTCGCCGCACAATGGGCAACACCAGCGACGCTGAGGACGTGGTGCAAGAGGCTTATCTGCAAGCCTGGAAATCGTTCCACCGCTTTGAGCCCGGCACGAACATCCGCGCCTGGCTTTTCAAAATACTCTTTCACGTGGCGTCGCATCACCGTCGCAAATTGTTCAAGTTCAAGCAGGCCGACGTGACCGACGAGGTGATCGCTGAAACCGTTGCCTATGAACCCGCGCCGCCGTCTGATCTGCGTGATGAAGAGGTGCTTGCTGCGCTGGCGGCCGTTCCGCAAACCTACCGAACCGTCCTTATGCTGGCCGATGTGCAGGAGTTCTCGTACAAAGAGGTCGCTGACATCATGCAAATCCCTATCGGCACCGTGATGTCTCGCCTGAGTCGTGGCCGTGGCATCCTGCGCAATGCGCTAAGAAACACCAGTATCACCGCTAGTTTCGTCACAGCCAGAAGAATGACGGGCTGGCTGGCAACCACCGTTTGAGAAATCTTGTAACGCACTGGGCGCTCAGGGCATTAGGAGTTGGTCCTGTGCGTTCTGTGATCAGTCCCTTCTCGCAACGCTCGACGACTGGCATATCAAACTCGTAGCCATTCGCGAGAACGCTTGCACAGAGAAATCCATCTTGAATCGTGTTTTATTCCCTGAAGGAATGCAAAAAAGGATATTTTTTGGGAAAGTGTCCACACATTAAGCGCGAGATTGCGCACGTTGTGCAAGGTGTGATGTCTTTGCAACCGCGATTTACCCGCTAAATGCCGGCGCCACGCCAAACTCAAATATTGATTGAATCAATACGCATAGATTACGTCCTAGCAAAAGGATATAGGGCCTTTTCTAGACAAAGCCTTTGGATAAAATTGCCCGTGTAATCAAGGCCCTGAGAAAGCCGATGCCTTCCTGCCGAGCACTCAGGCTTTCTTAAGTGATAAGACGGTTAAATCGGCGCAGCAAGATCAAGAGCAGGAGCAACTGGTACGCCAACCCCACCGCCAGATACAGCCAGGCGCTCGCCCCTCCTGCCTGAAGCGTCCAGAGCAGTTTGGCAGGCCAATACGTCGGGAAGATCC
>CAZXHW010000144.1:0-12427 GCA_964639915.1 uncultured Heliomicrobium sp. | reverse complement strand
TTATCTGTTGTGCAGCAAGGCGCAAAAAAAATTACCGGCAGATGAGACGCTGTCTGCCACTTTTCTCGCTATAGCGCATGCAGGCTAATGATGTTGTCAGCCAACACAAGATGGAAGACCGACGCTGAACTTTGCGATTTTTGCAGTCTGTGCAGCAAAAAATGCACAAGCGGCCGTGATGTTTTCTCAGTTGGTGACATTAAGTCATGAAGCGGGAACGTGGTGACTTGCTGTGTTTGGTTTATCAACCCTGCTTTGGATCAGACTCAACCTATTTGCGGACAACGTATCGTAATTTCGGAAACCGGGAACCCTCATGGACAAGCTCAATTGCTTCAAGTCTCCGCTTTTCTTATTCACGTTTGCAACGCCGTGTTTTGCATTTGCCAGAAGTGGCTTGTGAATGCCGGTGGTAGTCGTGGACGGCGCGAATGCCATCGCCGTCCAAGTCAAGATTCTATAACTCACATAACCTGAACCGCTTATGCCGGTTCATCCTGCAAAGGTGGCAGTCGCGCGGTTGCCATCTACCGGGATAGGTGCGCCTTATCGGCGAAGCGCCTTTCGCGCGGTCGCCATTTATCAGAGGAAGAAATGAAAAAGGAAAAGATGCCCACACTCATTGCTCATTTTTGTCATTCCTGGTCGCGGCAGCGGTCATTGATTTTAGGAAGCAGCTTGCTGGTGTTGGCTGCGGTGCTGACGTGGCAGGTTTCAGCGCGGCTGACCGCTGCGGCGAAATCGAATTCACCGGCAACATCCACAATTGAAGCCGCCACAACGGAAACCGTGATCACGGCGGTTCCAGGCGGCGGAGGTTGCAATAACTGCTGCGGTTCGTGGAGCCAGAAAACCAACGCCGCTCCGGCTGCCCGCGACATTCACGCGATGGCGTATGCGCAACAGTGCAACCGCGTGGTGATGTTCGGCGGACGGTTAGCAAGCGGCGGAGTTGCGCCTGCCAACGTGACGGATCAAACCTGGGAATGGGATGGCAACACGATGACCTGGGCGCAATTTACTCCGGCAACGCGGCCAGCCGCGCGCGGCCAGCACGCGATGGCGTATGACGCGGCGCGCAAACAGGTTGTGCTGTTTGGTGGTCTTAACAGCAGTTTTGGCGGACTCAACGACACGTGGGTTTACGATTGCGTAACTCATACCTGGACGCAGAAGTTTCCGGCAAACTCGCCTTCGGCACGCCATAGACACGCGATGGCTTACGATCCGAACAGCCAGCTTGTGGTGCTGTACGGAGGCGGAAGTAGCTTTCAGGACACCTGGACATGGGACGGAACCAACTGGGTGGAAATCGTCGGCGCGAACCAGCCGGGCATTCGGAATGAACACGCCATGGCTTTTGACGGAACGCGCGTGATTTTGTTCGGCGGTTCCAAGAATGCAGGTTTTGCCGACAACGATACATGGGATTTGACGCTGACTTCGCCGAGCGCGGGAACTTGGACGATGGTCGCCGCCAACGGCACTGGCCCGAACAAACGCCAGCGCCACGCCATGGCGTATGCTCCGAATTGCCAGAAAGTCACTCTTTTTGGTGGAAGTACAGACGTTACCAACTACACAAACGACACTTGGGAATGGAGCCGCTCGTCGCTGTCGTGGTGTCAGACTTCTGTGGCTTCGCCGCCTTCGCCGGGACGCGAATATCCCGCGATGGCGCATGACGGAAGAGGCGTGCTGATGTACGGCGGACTGAATAGCAGTCTTGCCCAACTCGGCGACGCATGGCGATTTGCTTGTAGCGGCCCGTACACCAAACGCGCAGGCAAGGCGGACACTTTTAACTTGCCAACCGACCCGACTTGGGCGACGACAGCATTCAAGGCAAACGTGGACGGAGTTTACAGCACTCCGCCGAAAATGGATTTTGACGAACCGACGACGAATAAATTCTTCCTCCAATCATTTTCCGGCTTGCCGACCAACATCGTCCGGGCGGAATTGGAAGTACGGGCACAGCCTAACGGAGGTGCTTCCAACGATTCGATCCATTTGGATTTCCCGCCGTTCAATGCTCCCGCGTTTACGTGGAGTAAAAACTTTTTCGCGCTGCATCCCGGCGGAACGTGGGATCCGGGGCAGGGCGCCAATACGTTCATTCTGGATTTGTGCAATTTGCCTGCGGGCGGCGTGGGGCAACCGACAAACCTGATCGGCTTGCTGAACGCGAATCAATCGCTGCACGTCATGATTCAGGACGACACGAGCGTGGATTACATCAAGCTGCGCCTGTGGTCGTGTCCGCCGAAAAAACACTTCGCCGGATTGGCTGTGGAGCCACTTGGACAGGCACAACTGAGCGAAGACGCAAGCAGCAATCTGGTCATCGGGAACATCGGCGCCAGCGGTAACGACGGCGCGACTTTCGAGTTGGGCGAAACGAGCGGCGCTTCCATCAAGTTAACCGATACGCTTTCGTCGCTGCCGAACGGCAGCTATGTCGAGGCGCGTGGGACCGGACGAATTGGCGGCGCACCCAACAGTTCGGTTGATAGCATGCGCCTGACGCGTGTAAACGACCGCGTCACTCTGGCTCCGAATTACACTGGGCTTGGCGCTTCAACATTCCACCTGGCTCTGTACAATGATGGGAACACCGTTTTCAGCCAGGGAGGGTTGAGCGGGAATGCCGTTAGCGCACCGGCCGCCAACGTTGCGCCCACCCTGCAATTCGGCGGGCAGGGAAACATCATCATTTTAGAAGACATTGGATGTATCCAAATAATCATTACAGAAGACGTCCTCCTTCGTGTGAGTGGTCTGGACATAGGCGCTGGTGACACCCTGGTCTTTACTCCTGAAAGTCCAACCCAGCCAGTCGAACTGTTTTCGCAAATCCAATTCGTCGGGGCGGGCGTTTCGACGGCGCGCGTGACGGGAGTGGGGCTGAATTTTCTGCCGGATGCTCCACCCTATGGTGGCCATACGCCGAGTTTCCAGGTCTTGGGCGGAGTGCAACTGGAACCATTTACCGGCGGGCTGACTGTGACGAACATTGGTTCCAGCGGTCAGGATGGCGTTTCGATCAGTAATGCGCGCGCCATTATGGGCAATGTCACAGTGACGCTTGAAGACATAGATCCGATGGGAATTGCGCCAGTTGATGCTTCGGTACAGTTCAGCACTTCTCTCATCCTAGCTGTGCAACCGCCGCCGCCGCCGCGCAAAGACTATCTTTCGATCACCAATACAAAACCGATCATCCCGCCGATTTTCCCGGAGGATACGTTTAGAGTAACGGGGAATTTTTCAGAACTGGGCGCAACCTCACTGCACGTGACGGCGTTTAATGGCGCAACGCAAGTCGCTGAGATGATTAATTTTACAGGGGAAGTTCTGGTTTCGGACTGGCCCAATGTTGTCGCAAGAACCGGCAATCCCGGAACTGTCGGTCTTGGGTATCAGCTTGATTTCCCCGCTGGCACGCAGGTCAAATTTGGGCCTTGTCCGCCTGCTCCATGTGACCAGGGATTCACCATTACACACCTGCGCATCTTGCCGCAGAGCACAAACGTGACGGTTTCTCATCTGTCCGAGATGCGAATGTACCCGCTTCTCGACGATCCATTCACGATAACAGGTGTGACGGTGACGCCCGTCTGCAACCAAACCATCAGTGTTTCGCCAGCGGGCAGTTTAACGACCGCCAGAGTCAATCAAGCCTATAGCCAGCAACTTGCTGCCAATGGAGGCTTTGCGCCGTACACGTTCGCAGTCACTGCTGGTACGCTTAACACGGGGCTTAGCCTTGATCGGGTGACGGGACGGATTACTGGCACGCCGACTTCGACAACGCCGTCCACCTTCACAATCACAACCACAGACGACAACGGCTGCACAGGCAGCCAAGCCTACACGCTCACCCCGATTGTGTGCCCAACCATCACGGTGAACCCGGCGACGGCTTTTGGCGGATTCGTCGGCACGGCGTACAACCTGACGTTTACCGCATCGGGCGGAACCGGGCCGTATACCTTCGCCCGCGTCACCGGGACACTGCCTCCGGGATTGATACTGGCGCCCACTGGCGCTCTGACAGGCACGCCAACATCGGCGGGCGCGTTTAACTTCACGGTAGAAGCGACGGATTCCAGTGGCTGTACCGGAACGAAGGCTTATACCCTGACCATCATTTGCCCGACGATTACGGTCGGCCCTGCATCACTGATTGCGGGTACGGTGGGAACGGCATTTAGCCAGACGTTTACCGCTACGGGCGGAACCGGGCCGTATACCTTCGCCCGCGTCACCGGGACGCTGCCACCGGGGTTGACGCTGAATGGGGCCACTGGCCTGTTGTCCGGCACACCGACCACAGCGGGCACATACACCTTCACGGTAGAGGCGACGGCCAGTAACGGTTGCACGGGCACGCGCGATTACACTGTCGCGATCAGCGGCAGCGGATTGATGTTTTACCCAATGCCGAATCCGGTTCGGATTGTTGACACCCGGCCAGGACAGGCAGCTTGTTCGCAGCCGGGAAATCCGATTGCGGGCGGAACTTCGTTGACGCAGGCAGCAGCAGGCTTCTGTGGCATTCCGTCTGTTGCCAGAGCGATTCTGGGAAATGTCACGGTGGTTACGCCTGCGGCGAATGGGTTTTTGACCATTTTCCCCAGCAACGCGACGCAGCCGACAGCCGCCAACACGAACTTTATTACGGACGATGTGTTGAACAACGTTTTTACCGTTGGCTTAGGCCCGGCGGATGGCGCGTTCAAGATTTTCGCCTCTGCAACGGTGCATATCGTGGTGGACGTAACGGGGTATTTCGCTCCGCCTCAACCCGCGCCAGCCAGTGGATTGTTCCTGCACATGCTTCCAACGCCCATTCGGTTGGAAGATACGCGTCCGGGCCTGCCCGCCTGCGTTGCGCCCGGTACGCCTTTGCCGGGTGGAGTGGATACAACTCATCAGGGCGCGACGACCTGCAGTGGCGTCACGATTCCCTCTACTGCCAGAGCAATCCTCGGCAACGTTACGGTTGTCACTCCGGCGGCAAACGGCTTCCTGACGCTATTTCCAGCGGATACCACGCGCCCATTGGCGTCCAGCGGCAATTACCGTGCAGGCGCGGTGCTCAATTCGCCGTTTACCGTCGGTTTGTCGCCAACAGGGCAATTCAAAATCTTCACGGCGGCGACAACCGATGTGGTGATTGATGTAATAGGCTATTTCAGCCCTGACCTGGTGGATGTAAACGGAACCGGGTTGCTGTTTACGCCGCTGACTCCGACTCGATTGGTGGACAGCAGACCCGGCCAACCCGCCTGCTTCAACCTGGGCGCGCCGTTGGCCAGCGGTGTGGACACACTGCAAGCTGCTGCCAACACTTGCACCATCGCCAGCACGGCCAGAGCGGTTCTGGGCAACGTTACGGTCGTGATCCCTCCGGCAAACGGCTTCCTGACGTTCTGGCCCAGCGACACCCCCAGACCGTTGATCTCAACCTCGAACTATCTAGCGGGCAGAAACTTCAACCGCTTTTTCACGACAGCGTTGGGAGCGGCGAATGGCGGATTTAAGATGTTCTCTTCACAGACCATCAATCTGGTGGTGGATGTGTCGGGGTACTTCGCGCCGTAAGTTCAGCCGAAGCAAACGGGGTTTAGACCGTAGAGTTTAAGCCCCGTTCCTTTCTAACCAGTCTGTTTCAATCTCAAGCCAGCTCAGCCTTACCGGAAAGCGTCCGGCACGGTCGCCGTGTGCTTTGAAGACCAACCTTTGCAAGTCCCTTACAAGGGAGGAAATATGTTACGACACTTCTCAAATTCCAATTTCTCAACTCGGTTTTTACAGCGGTTTTCGGTTCGTTCCCGAACGGGTAAATCGCTTGTTTTGGCATTGGCAGTGCTGACGTGCTTTGCCTTGACTCAATGGATGTCGCTTCAGTCGGTGCTGGCTTCAATCACCGGAGATTCGGTCAATGTGCAATTCGCCAATGGCCCGGTAAAGGCAGTCACTGTTGGAGCCGGGGTGGAAATACCGAATGCGGGTCCGGTGCTGGGAGCAGCGGGCAACGCTCCGCGCTGGAACATTGATCTGGACAGCGCCACCATTCGCGTGGATTTCATTGATCAGATTGCCAGTTACGGCAACGGCGCGTTTTTCCTGTTCAGCGACCTGAACCCGAAAATCAACGCTTGCGCGGCAACCGTCACAGGCATCACGGTCATGACCAACAAACCCGTGGGGCAGATCAACGTGGCGGCGCTGGCAACATTCACAGCCAGCAGCGTGCGGATTCAAATTGCTCCGAACAGCGGAGTGGTGGATTGGTCGCCGGGCGAATTTGTCGAAGTGCGTCTGTCTTACCAACCTGTTCAGGGATGCAACCCCTGCGCGCCTCCGCCCGCCGGAATGAAGCTTTGGCATCCGTATGACGAAACTTCGGGCACTGTGGCCAATGACATTGCAGGCTTCAATAACATCGGCGTTTATGGACCTGCTCCCACGCGGCCAACGCAGGTGGCAGGCGTGGTCGGAGGCGCGTTGCAGTTTGACGGTGTGGACGATTACCTGGAAGTGGCCAACGCGACAGACATTGACGTGCTGGGCAATTGCGTGCTGGACGGTGGCGAACACTTCACGGTGGATATGTGGATCAAGACTTCCAGCCAGGCCGGTTTGCAAACGATTCTGGACAAGCGCACACATCCGGGCAACACGCTGGAACCCAGAGGCTATTCTCTTTTCCTTTCCAACGGACGAGTCGGATTTCAGATGGGGAATGGCGGAGGCGCGTTCACCAACTTCGTCGCGCCGACTGCGCCGGTCAACGACGGCAACCCGCATTTCATCGCCGTAACCTTTACGCGCTGCCGTCCTGCGGGAGGCAGCATTTACGTTGACGGCGTTCTGGTTCACAGCTTCACGCCGCTGATCGGCAACCTCAGCAACAGCGCCAATCTGATAATCGGCAATCGGCAACCGGCTTTTGGCGCAAATCCGTTCAACGGCATCATTGACGAACTGGAGATTTTCAAACGCGCGCTATCAGCCGCTGAACTCAACGCCATCTTTGCCGCAGGCAGCGGCGGGAAATGCAAAAACAACTGCGAGCCGAAGGCTTGCGATGTAGCCAGTTTCGATCCGCCGACGTACTACACCGCCGGGGCCAATCCCAACTTCATCACCTTTGGCAACTTCAATACTACGGGCGGCGATTTGGCGGACGATCTGGTTGCCGTTAACCGCAACGCCGGAACAGTTTCGATTTTTCGCGGCTTCGTCAATGGTTTGTTAGTCGGCGATGGCAACTTCAACCCGACGCCCGTCGCGACGCTCAACGTGGGCGCGAATCCTTCGTCGGCAGTCGCCGCCGATTTCAACAAAGACGGTTTCCTTGATCTGGTGGTGGCGCTGGCTGGCGGCGGCAACAACGTGGTATCGCTGCTGGGCAATGGCGACTTCACATTCCAGGCGCCGCAAACTTTCAGCGCGGGCGGGCAACCGCTATCCATCATCGCACTGGATTATGACAATGACACCCTTCCGGACCTGGCTGTTGCCAACCTTTCCGGCGTGCGGCTGATGAAGGGCGGAGGCAATGGCACGTTTGCGCCAGGCGCGACGCTCGGCACGCTATCACAGCCAAGCTATGTGGCGGCGGCTGATTTGAACAACGATGGTCAGCTTGATCTGGCTGTGTCGCACATCGGTGCGGGCAGCGTCTCGATTTTGCTGGCCAATGGCAGCGGCGGATTCAATCCCAAAGTGGATTATGTTGCTGGAGGCGGCTCCTTCGGTTTGACCATCGGAGATTTTAACCAGGACGGAAGCAAGGACATCGCCACAGCAAATTCTTTCGCAAGCGCGTCCGGCGCAGTTTCCGTGCTGCTGAACAATGGCAATGGAACATTTGGGACAAAGACAGACTTTCCCGCTGGCACTTCACCGCTTGGCGTGGCCAACGGCGATTTGAATGGCGACGGTAAGCTGGATCTGATTACAACCGACGGCAGCAACGCGCGGATCATGATTCTGCCGGGCGATGGAGCAGGGAACTTCGGCGCAGCGCAGCCGGTCAATCTGAAAGGCACTTCGTCGCAAATTGTCGTCGCGGACTTCAACAAGGACGGCAAGCTTGATCTGGCGGCTACAGTTCCGGCTGCAAACCAACCAGCCATTCTGCTGAACAATTGCCTGGCCAGCGTGCCCATTATTACGGTGACACCCACCTCGCTCAGCAACGGCACGGTTGGCCAATCGTTCACGCAAAACTTTTCGGCCAGCGGCGGAATGGGGCCGTATACGTTCACGCAAATCAGCGGCACATTGCCTACGAGCGTGACGCTGCAAACTAATGGCACATTCACGGGCACGCCTGAACAATCAGGCACTTTCACCTTTACGGTCAAAGCCACCGACAAGAACGGTTGCATGGGAACGGTGACAATCGTCTGGCGCGTTTTCTGTCCGACCATCACGCTCAGTCCGGCGACGGTTCATGCCGGAACCGCTGGCGTGAACTATTTGCCGATTGAGCAACTGACAGTCAGTGGCGGCACGCCTGTTTACAGCTTTGCCGTCACTGGCGGCCTGCTGCCGACGGGAATGACGCTGACGAATGACGGCAAGCTGCAAGGCACGCCGATGCAATCTGGCTCGTTCACCTTTACCGTGACGGTGACGGATAAATTCGGCTGCACAGGTTTGCGCGAATACACGCTGACGATCAATTGCCAGCCGATCACCATTGGGCCGGACAACGCACAATTGCCGGAAGCGATGCAGGAGGCGAATTACAACCCGACATCGCAACCGACCTTCACGGCCACTGGCGGCTGTGGACAAAACGCCTTTTCAATCACCAGCGGCATGCTGCCTGCCGGGATGACCTTAACCGCAACCGGCGCGCTGACAGGAACGCCTACACAAAACGGCGATTTTGAATTCACTGTCAAAGTCACCGACAAGTGCGGCTGCATGGCGACGAAGGTTTACAAGCTGAAAGTGAGTTGCCCACAACGCAGCTTGCTCAACACGAAACTTTTCAACACTGGGGTGAGCAGCACGGCCAATCCGTTGCCGACACCGACGCCTGACCCGCATTATGGCGTGACGTACGGAACCACTAGCCAAACTCCATTGGCCGTCAAGGAATTCCCAGGCTGGATGCCAAACACATCCGCGTCGCAATGGATTTCGCCATATGCGGATTACGCCGGCACGGATTCGACCGTGTACACCTATCGCACCTTCTTTTCGCTGGATAAATGCGATCCGGCTTCTGCCAGAATCGAAGGGCGCTGGGCGGCAGATAACAAAGGCGAAATCTGGTTCAACGGAGCCAAGGTCGCAGGCGCAGACATCACGGTAAACACCGGTTTCCAGCAATGGCAATCGTTCACCATCAGCTCCAACTTTGGCACGTCAAACACCATCGAGTTTAGGGTGACAAACGAAAGCGGGCCGACGGGATTGCGCGTGGAATTCATTCGCGCTTTCGCCAAATGCTGCGATTGCGTGCAGCCTCCGCCGCCGAACATGGTTGCGTGGTGGCCGCTGGACGAACCGAAAGGCGCAGTGGTGGTCAACGATCTGGCGGGAGCAAATCCTGGGTCGCCGAAACCCGGCGGCGCAGTCGGCTCCTCCGCACCGGTCGCAATCACAGGCAAGGTGGCAGGCGCGTTTCGCTTCACGGCTTCGCGCTTCGTCAACGTGCCGCACAAACCAGGGCTAAATTTTAGCAACGGCGGATTTTCAATTGATGCCTGGGTAAGGAATTCTGCTTCAGCCAGCACCAAAAACTTCATCGTGGACAAGCTGGACACTACTGGCAAGCGCGGCTACAGGCTCTCAGTTCAAGGCAATATGCTGATCCTGGAACTCGGCGATAGTGGTTCAATCCAGACTTACCCTGCCACGGTTTCATCGGGATTTAGTGTCTGGCAATTCGTTGCCGCAACGGTGGATCGCCCCGCCGGAGGAGCAGGAACCGTGCGCTTATATGCAGGCAACGGCACTGTGTTACCTCCGCCGATAGGCACGTTCACGTTACCTGCCAGCTTCGCCAACATTGACACCGTCAACGACGTACGCATCGGCTTTGCTGCTGCTGGCACAGAAGCCTTCGATGTTGACGAAGTGGAATTGTTCAATCGCAAGCTGGAACCAGCGGAGTTGGAAGGAATTCTAAAGGCCGGTCCGGCGGGCAAATGCAAACCCTGTGTGATGCCGAAAATTACACTGCACCCGGTCAGCCAAACGGTTTGTCCCAACTCCAACGCCATTCTGATGGCGGCCGCCAGCGGCAGCCCTGTGCCAACTGTGCAGTGGCAAGTAATGGTCGGCACCGGCCCCTGGACAGACATTCCCGGCGCGACAAGCACGACGCTGGTGGTGACGGCTGGAGCGTTAAAACATGGCAACAAGTACCGCGCCATTTTCGTCAATGCCTGTTGCGATGCCATCACCAATGCCGCGACCGTCAACATTGTCCAGCCACCGCTATTTTGTGTGAATGACACCACTGGTGGAGGCGGCGGATTCGGCAAGAACGGTGGCAGCGGCAGCATGAGCATTGTGGTTGCCGCAGGCACGCCAATCAACGTTACCAGCACCGCCAGTTGGCTGACGATTGATTCGGTGGAGACGAGCGCGGCCAGCAGCTTAGCCAGTTCACCCGGCCAGACCGAACAGAGCGCCACTATCTACTACACGGCGGCGGCCAACGATGGTGCTGGCGGGCGCGTTGGTGGGCTGAAGATCGGCGCGCAAAACGTGACCGTTGTCCAGGCGGGAGCAAATCCCGTCACCACCGTGTCAGCGGCGCGTTTCAGCACCTTGTCAACGGTCAGCGCCGATTCCATCGTGGCAGCGTTTGGACTTGCGTTGGCCGGTTCTACGCAGGTGGCGACGACTGTGCCGCTGCCGACGACGTTGGCCGGAACGCAGGTTAAGGTGCTGGACGCGGCGGGCACGGAGCGCGGGGCTCCGCTGTTTTTTGTCTCGCCGAATCAAGTCAATTATCTGGTTCCACCAGCATCCGTCACGGGGCCTGCCCTGGTGACCGTGACGGCAGGTGACGGCACGGTTTCGACTGGTACGTTGCAGATCACTCGAGTCGCACCCGGATTATTCACCGCGGATGCTTCCGGTCGAGGTGTCCCGGCTGCCAACGCGTTGTTATTCCGGCCTGACGGTTCGTCCACTTCTTTACAGGTGGGGCGGTTCGATTCGGCGCAAGGGAAATTTGTTTCTGTGCCGCTGGATTTTGGCGCAGCGAACAATCGCTTGTTTCTGGTCCTGTTCGGAACCGGCATCTTAGGCCGCACCGATCTAGCCGGAGTATCGGCTCAGGTCGGCGGTATTTCGGCGCAAGTGGCTTATGCCGGGCCACAAGGCTCGTTTGTCGGGCTGGATCAGCTCAACATCGAAATCCCGCAAAGCCTAATCGGACGCGGCGAAGTTGATGTCGAAGTCATCGTTGACGGACAAGTCGTCAACATCGTGACCATCAACATCAAGTAAATAACTGAGCAGTCATCAGGTGGAGCGAATGCAGCCCCGTGGGCGCTCCACCTGTTTAAAGCCCAGTGATAAAAGTTGATGCTGCCTGTGCTTGTGTCACACGTTGTCGCCGCCAGTTGCAGCAAAAAAAATAAAAACGCCGGAAAGATTATCTATGTCTTTCCGGCGTTCTCAGTTTGGTACTTTCTTGATCTGGAGTTCGTTCCCATTTTTTGCTCGAAAGATTTCTCACCAATCGGATGACATCGGTTAATTCGCCTTGCCAGAAAGCGGTGGCATATAGAAAATGCCTTACCGCATAAAAAGACGCACACACGACCTCGAACAATACCGATCAATAACCAACATCAATGCGGGATTCATTGCGGTGCCAAACCAGCAATTTGAGCCATAATTTTTCCTTTCGACAGAAGGGCTGTGCCCGCGTCTGTTTTCAACACTCTAGAGGAGTTTATGACCGTAAATTTGCGAATTATCGCGTTCGTTTCAATGCTTCTATTGGTGGCATTGTTAGTCGGCAGCCTGGGGTTCAAGGCCGCCGTCCGATCCCAAAGGCAGCAGCAAACTGCCAAATCCGGGCCGAGTAATTTTGATATTCGTTCCAGTCAGGAAAAAGATGCGCATCTGAAACTGGCTGCGCAGCGTCAGAAGCTCACCCGGCAGCAACTGACCCGACAAACAGAAGTCAAACGTGGAATTGAAGACGCCAGGGAAGCGCTCAAAACTTCTGCTGACGTCATGCTCAGCCCCTTAACCGGCGCGCCGGAAATTGTCAGTGCCAAGTTCGAAGGCGGCGGATTTTTGACAAGCTCTTCTTCGCAAGGGCGCGAAGAAGTTGTTCGTAATTTTCTGCGAAGCAACACCCGCCTTTTCGGATTGACGACAAATCAGATCGCCCAGCTTGAACTCACAGGTGATTATTTGAATC
>CAZXHW010000143.1:10055-12431 GCA_964639915.1 uncultured Heliomicrobium sp. | reverse complement strand
GCGAAACAGGGAAAAGGTGCCTAGCGTGACAATCAGCGGCGGCAACTTAAACTGCGCGATCAAAACAGCATTCAATGTTCCGCCAAGCAAGCCAATTAGCAGCGTCAACAGCACACTCAGCCAAATCGGCAAGCCAGCGACTTTCCACATCCAGCCACAGGAAATTGCCGACAAGCCCATCATCGAGCCGACCGACAGGTCAATGCCGCCGGTAATGATGACGGGCGTCAAAGCCAATGCCAGCAAGCCAATTTCGACGCTCAGCCGAATGATTTCAAACCCGTTCGCGCGCGAAAAGAAGTTTTCGCCGATGATGCTGAACAGCAGCATTTCGACGAATACAAGAATCAGCAACGCCCATTCGTGATTTGGAAACAGTCGTTGCCGCAGCGGCTCTTTGATGGCGAACTGAGCGACGTTGGACATTCTTTAGTGGATTGATCCGGATTGTTTACAGGGTAAAGCGCGCGGATTATAGTTGCCGCGCTTCTTAAAGCAAAACGCAATTAACCCCACAGAGCATTCAACTTGCGGAACAAGCTGTTGGCTTGTTTCATCTTTATTTTGTTAGTGATGCAAGGGATTTTTTGCCTCACTTCTATTCGGGAGAATCATCATGGATTTGACAGGAATACTTCAAGACGCGCTGAGCGGCGACAATGTAAGCCAGATCAGCCAGGCCATCGGCGCTGACGAAAGCTCCACCAGCAGCGCCATTCAGGCTGCTTTGCCAATGTTGCTGGGCGGATTGGCAATCATCAGTGCCAGCGAAGCGGGGGCGGCGGGGTTGGCCGGAGCGCTTGATCGTGATCACGACGGCAGCGTGCTGGATGATATTGGCGGGTTAATTGCCGGGCAGTTTGGCGGCAGCGCTGGCAATGGCGCGGGCATTCTGGGCCATATTTTCGGTGGCGCGACGCCAACAGTTGAACAAGGCGTCAGCCAGGCCAGCGGTTTGGACATGAGCAAAGTCGGTCCTCTGCTGGCAATTCTGGCTCCCATTGTGATGGGCGCAATTGGACGCGCACGGCAAAGCGGCGAAGTCGGCACTTCTGACCTGGGAGGTTTCCTGGGCGGAGCCGCGCAGCAAATGGGCGGCGGCAATTCCGGTTTGATGGGAATGCTTGGCGGGTTGCTGGATCGCAACCACGACGGTTCAGCAGTTGATGATGTTGTCGGAATGCTCGGCGGCATGCTTGGCGGAAGGCGGTAATTGTCAGGTGCCAGATGTTGGGTGTCAGGTTTCAGAACATTGACCGATTGGCCAAAATTACTAGCACTTGGTACCTGACATCTGGCACTTAATCTGAAAATGTCTGATTTCAAATACCAGCACGGACGGCTCAGCTACCTGAAAAAGTCCACCGGGCAAGAGCGTGGCCACGAAAATTGGCAATTGACGCGTAATCGTGATGGCTCAGTGACGATGCGCTGTCTCGCCATTACCGATGATTCCCAGGTTGTTCGCGATGTAATATACACGCGCGGCAAAGATGGCCGGCCGACAGATGCTTTTGTCCGGCTGCAAGTCGCAAACCGATTAGTTGGCACCGGTTATTTTCGGATCGCAGGGGACAAGCTGATTGCCGTCACCGACAGCGCCGAAACAGGTCACAGCATTCAAACCGTCAATATTCCCACCGACTTTTTTTCGATTATTACCCATGCCGTGATGCTGGACGGGTGGGCGATCTTCAATTACGACCGTTCGCGAGACGGCGAACAGAAGCGGGCGATTTACAACACTTCGACGCGACGGGACGGCACAGATGGCCCTCTCGGCCGACTCGGGTTTTTTCGCCTGAACCTGCTCGGCGAAGAAGAAGTCACTGTTCCAGCCGGGACTTTCAAAGCTGCTCACTTCACGCTTGACTCCGATGAAACGGAAGGTTCGACTTCTCACCTGTGGGTCGCGGGCGAAGACAAGATTTTGCTCCGGTACGATTGGGGCGTCATGGATTACGAATATGTGCTGACTTCGTGGAAGACAGAAAAACGGTAACGGAGATCAAGAGAATGGGCTTCTGTTACTGTTAGACGGCTAGAGGTGTTTTAGCCCTGAGCGGCCGAGGGCAGGAAGTTGCAAGTCTAAAGTCGTTGGGCCGTTACTCTGCTGGCTACTACCTCAAGGACAACTACGATGAAAATGATTAACCCAGTTCAGATAAGGGAGATTCCGATGCTGCGCCATTTTGTCTGCTCCGGCGCAGCCCGCGCCCTCATAATTTTGGCTCTCGTCTGCGGTGCGATTGTCACAGGCGTCGTCCAAGCTCAGAAAGCGATGAGTGGCCGCACTATTCGTGTGGTTACGCGCGATGGCAAGGTGCTGGAAGGTCGCCTTTCCGCAGGCGGTTTCAGGGTGAATGGAGCTTCTTC
>CAZXHW010000143.1:0-10045 GCA_964639915.1 uncultured Heliomicrobium sp. | reverse complement strand
ACAGGTGCTGCTTTCGATCAACCTTGCTGATGAGGCAAGCCCTCGTGAAGCAGAGCGAATCACAGCCGATCTTGCTGCCCTCCAAGGATCAAACCGCGCAGCTCGTGACGCGGCGGTTGCAGAATTGACTGATATTGGCCTGCCAGCCCTGACGCCCGTTCTCAACGCCTACAAGGATCGCGACCTGCGCGAGCCGGATGCGCTTTACCGGCTCTTCGGTCGTTTGATGCCCGGATATGCCGATGAGGCCGATCGCTCGCTTGATCTGATCCGGTTGAAGAATGGAGACGCCGTTCGCGGACGAGTGGGGGCGGAGTCACTGGCGATACAGCCGCCCGGCGGTTCAGAAATGAAAGTTCCTCTCTCTTCGATTCGTTCGCTGGCGATTCGGCAAGCCAGAATCGAGAAGAGTTTTGAATTGCATTCACTGCGACACTGCACCCAGATTGAGTTTCTGGATACCGGCGTAGTGGTTGGACCCAATTCGCGCGTGGAGGTAACAGCCGCAGGATTTGTGCGCCTTTCTTTCGCGATTGATGGTTGGGCTTCCGATCCGGATGGCTTGAAAGTGCCGGGTCCGAATTACAAGACGAATCTGGTGGATGGGTTTCCCTTCGGAGCCGTGGTGGGCAAGGTCGGCGTTTCCGGACCAAGATTCATTGTGGGGCGTCACCTGGACAAAGCCGGATTGGGTGAAGGTCGCCTTTATCTGGCTGTGAATGACAACAGCCATTGGCAGAACAACATCGGCAGCTTTCGAGTGAAACTGCGAGTCAGCGACGCCTACGACGTCAGCGATCCGCAATAGGATGAAAAATATGGTCGACGATGGTTCAAAACAAGCTGAGACGATCTGGCCGATTCCAAAGTTCCACTTCGAAGTCCAATTTGGCTCCTCGCGAATGCTGTTCCAGGAAGTTTCCGGGCTGGATGTCGAAGCACAACCGATTGAGTATCGCTCCGCCAATAGCCCACAGTTTTCAGTGATCAAGATGCCTGGCTTGAAGAAGTCCAGCAACGTGACAATGAAAAAAGGCTTGTTCAAGTCCGACAATAAGTTTTGGGATTGGTTCAATCAGGTCAAGATGAACACGATCAAGCGCGAGACGATGACAATCAGCTTGCTGGACGAAACGGGCGCGGCCACGATGGTGTGGACGTTGGCCAATGCATGGCCGGTCAAAATTTCAGCCACTGACCTGAAATCAGATAGCAATGAAGTTGCCATCGAATCAATCGAGGTCACGCACGAGGGGCTGACGATTACCACGCCAAGTGGCCAAACATAGAACGAAAACTGATACCACTGAGAGGAATGATGAATTGGATTGTCGCCAAGATGAAGTGGATTATGTTGGTATGTGGCGTGTTAACGTGCTCGATGATTTTCGCCGCCATCGCGCCGCAATCGGCACTGCATTCCATGTTCGGCGCTACACTGGAAGGCGCAGTTGCTGAAATTGTCGTTCGTAATTGGGGAGCGTTGATTGCCATAGTTGGAGCAATGTTGATTTACGGCGCGTATCATTTGCCAAGCCGCCCTTTGGTGTTGACTGTCGCCAGCGTCAGCAAGCTGATTTTTATCTCGCTTGCACTGTTGTATGGGCGGCAATATCTGGACCAACAAGTCGGCGTCGCAATTGTCACGGATTCCGTGATGGTGCTGTTGTTTCTGACTTATCTGCTTCGTTTGCCGCACAACGCCGCAACGCAGAAACGACGCTGAGCTTTTGCTCTGAAATTTTTCCTGTTTTGTTTGATACGAGTTCTGACGAACTCTCGCTTAGTTGGGTGAAGGCGATTGAAACAATCAGCCTGAAAACAAAAAACGTCAGAAACCTGAGTATTAACCAAAGAGGAGAAAATCATGAAAAGCTCAAAGATGCTTGTTAGTCTCGTTGCCACAACATTGTTTATCTTGTTCATTTCTTTATCAGCGTCTGCTCAAACCGTGGGCAGAATCGGCAATCCGACAGTCAGTCCCGCGCCAGTGATTCCGGAATTGACGCCATACTTGCGGCAGTATCAAAACTTGCCGATTACAAACGCGCAAAATCCCTATGAATGGGTGGGTCAATACCACAACGCTGCACTTGATTATCTTGGCATTCAAATGAACAACCCGGCAAATGCGGCTCGATTTGGTTCACCGACCAACTGGCCATTTCCTTGGCCCTGGCCAGGTGGCAATGGCCCATACAATCCAATCCCGGATATGCTTTGGAATACGAATCTGGCATTGTTCAAGCCATATACGCCCGCGGATGTATTCGAGGAAGTTGGGCAAAGCCGCAGCATCTTTAGCACGGAAAAGTCTGCTTCTTATGCACGGATCGCGTTGCACCGGAGCGGATTAACCGACAAGGAGCAAGCCGATTTCGATGAGTTCAATTTTCAGCTAACGGGATTGGCAAAAGCGTTGGGTAGCGGCAGACTTGGGTACCACGATTTTCAACGCCGTGTAATCGAGCTGGAAAATCTGGTGAATGTTTCCAGCAGCATGTCGCCGAATGTGCGAATGAGAATCCTGATGAGCACGACCGTGGCAAGGCACAGCGCTTATTATCATATTGAAGGCCCGGCTGCGGCGCGCAAAAGCTGCCCGAAATGTGCGGAAAGTGACATCGGTGGAGCAACTGTGGGAGCTTCCGTCGGTGGATTATGGGGAGCAATCATTGGCGCAGTCGCGATGTCTGCAATGGAGTATTTCCTGGGTCAATGAAGTCTGATCTGAAAAACAAACCACTTGAATCGAAAAGAGCATTCTTCACCATCAAGGTGGGAATGCTCTTTTCGGTTTTGTTATTGTGCGAACAATTCACATAACGGATTGATGGAAATGCGTATACTGAGCCTATCCGATGTGCGTCAGGCGATTTCAATGCCTGACGCCATCGAAATCGTCAAACAAGCTTTTGCCGAATTGTCATCGGGTAGTGGGGTAAGTCCATTACGTCTGGCAATACCCCAACCAAAGCACGACGGATTGACGCTGTTTATGCCCGCCTACCTGAGTGAAACCGATGCCCTGGCCGTCAAAATCGTTTCGATTCACAATCAGAATTTGCAGCTTGGTTTGCCGCGTATTCACGCTGTGGCGGTGGTGATTGATTCGCAAACTGGCCGACCTGTGGCAATGATGGAAGCCGCATATCTGACCGCGCTTAGAACCGGCGCTGCCAGCGGAGCCGCGACAGACTTGCTGGCTCGCGCCGACGCCGAAGTCGCCGCAATTATCGGCGCAGGAAAACAGGCGCGGCAGCAAACTCTGGCCGTCGCCGCAGTTCGTCCGATCAAACGGTTTTGGTTTTACGCTCGCCGATCTGAATCCGCTGAAGCGATGATTGCCGAATTGCAATCGCAACTTGCCGCAGAGTTGTTAGTTGCGGATTCACCGGCTCAGGCCGTGCGCGAAGCCGACGTAATTTGCGCGGCAACGAATTCGCGCACGCCGGTCTT
The DNA here is from genome assembly GCA_964639915.1 of uncultured Heliomicrobium sp. Classification (GTDB taxonomy): domain Bacteria; phylum Acidobacteriota; class Blastocatellia; order RBC074; family RBC074; genus RBC074. The sequence continues at coordinate 6,586 of CAZXHW010000143.1, read as the reverse complement.
TGATGGCAACGATTTGAAACCCGGCGCTCACGTCAACGGCATAGGCTCTTACACGCACGAAATGCAGGAAGTGGATTTCACTACGCTTCGCCGCGCTTCAAAGATCGTCGTTGACCAGCGCGAGGCTGCCCTGGCAGAAGCCGGAGATTTGATCATCGCCATTGAGCGCGGCGAAATTCGAGTTGAAGACATTTATGCCGAACTTGGAGAGATTGCCGCCGGGCTGAAACCCGGACGCCAGCGCAAAGACGAAATCACATACTTCAAATCTGTCGGTAACGCCGTGCAAGATGCAGCCGTCGCCCAGGCGGTTTACCAAACTGCCCTGAAGAAAAATTTGGGCCAAGTGATTGACATGATGGGTTAGTCCGTTCAATACAAGCTTCCCCCTTTTCAAATACGCAGAACATTCCCAAGTGAACAATCGGGCGATTTGTTTTTTGTAGCAGATGGAAATTCATAATAGCGATGTCGTGATCATTGGGTGCGGCCCAACCGGCGTTGTTTTGGCAACACTGCTGGGTCAACTCGGATGCAAGGTTCTTGTGATAGAACGAGAGCCGGGCATTTACCCGATTCCTCGCGCCGCGCACATTGACGAAGAAACTCAGCGAAACTTCCAGGCGACGGGGCTGATGAAACAATTGTCCCAGCACATGGCTCCGTTCGGTTTTATAGACTTTGTAGATGAAAAGGGCATGGTGTTGGCCGAAGACAAAGTCCACATCGCCAGAAATCCGCATGGTTATCTTGGCTCGTGTTACTTTGACCAGCCTGCGTTCGAGCGAATCTTGCGCGATGGATTGGCGCGTTACCCGCAAGTCGTCGTGCGCACAGGTGTGAAGGCCGAACGAATCGAAGACCATGGCGATGGGGTCACTGTATTTGCAAGTAGCCTTGAGGATGACAGACCGTTGGCTTTTCGCGCGGCATGGTTGGTGGGTTGCGATGGGGGACAAAGTTTGACTCGCAGTATGCTTGGGCTTGAGATGGAGTCTTTCGCACCAAAGCGACGCTGGTTGATTGTGGACACACTATTGAAAGACATGGCCGATGCCGCGCTGCTTCCGAATCGTTTCCGGTATGTGCTCAATCCTGAGCGGTTGACAATCTTTGCCAATGGCATAGGCCCAAACCGGCGGTGGGAGTTTCAATTGAGCGATGGCGAAGAAATGCCTGATGAAGCAAATGTGCTCCGTTGGGTGGCGCCCTTTATTGACCCTCAACGGCTGGATATTAAACGCATCATTTCGTATTCGCATAATGCGCTGGTGGCTAAAACCTGGCGGATTGGCCGCGTATTTGTTGCTGGCGATGCTGCGCACATGATGCCGCCTTCCGCTGGGCAGGGAATGTGCTCCGGTGTGCGTGATGCCATGAATCTGGCCTGGAAACTGGCGGCTGTGATTTCAGGCCGGGCCAAAACTGAATTGCTGGACAGTTATGGGCGAGAACGGCGGCCCCATATCATACAGATTCTGAAAGGCACGCTGTTCCTCAGCGAACGAATGCAAGCCCGCACCGCTTTCCAGCGTTGGTGGCGAAAATTTCAGCTTCAAACGTTTAGCGCGGCTCCGCCTTTGCAGCAGATCTTCCGCCGATTGACTTTGCGTCGCCCGCATCTGCAAACAGGCTTCATTGATAAAATTTCGCGTCTGGCCGGACAGCATCTGCCGCAAGTAAAAATCCAATGGCAGGGAAATGAAGTTCTGTTGGACGATCTGCTGGGCTATCGTTTTGCTTTGCTGATGAAACCCGAACTGTTGACGGACTCGATTGCTAAGTGGGCAGCCAGCCGGAACATTGGCGTCTGGCAATTAGGAACGGATTTGGCCGAGCAGCAGGATGAGTTGTCGCGCTGGATGAAGATGGAACATCTGGATTTCGTTCTTGTGCGACCGGATCGTTATATTTTCGGCGCTGGTCTGATGAAACGATTCGCACAAACGCAGGCAATTTTTGATGCCTGGCAGAATTGAGATGGTACCGAAGTTATGGCCGATTACGATGTCATTATTTTAGGTGGAGGCCCGGCGGGAATCAGTTCTTTGCTGTGGTGCAATTCGCTGGGAATGCGTGCGGTATTGCTGGAACCGACGCCGGAGCTTGGCGGGCAATTGCTGCATATGGTTCATCGCGTGATTGATTATCCCGGCTTGATTGCTGAACACGGGCGGGATTTGCGTGACCGGTTTCAGGCTCAATTGAATGAATTGCAGTTGAACTATCGGCTGGGTTGCCAGTTGCGCGAAATCAGTTTGAGTGAGCGAAGTTTGCTGTGTGATGGGAAATTGCTGACCGGTCAGGCAATCATTCTTGCAACCGGCGCACGCAAACGCAGGCTTGGCATTCCCGGCGAAGATCGCTTTGCCATGCGTGGCGGAGTCAGTTTTTCGGCGACGCGCGATCACAGTTTGTATGCGGGAAAGAATGTTTGCGTCATTGGCGGAGGCGATTCGGCGGTGGAAAACAGTTTGATTCTTTCACGTGTTTGTCCGCAGGTGACGTTAATTCATCGTTCCGGCAACTTTCGCGCGCGCGCTGAATGGGTGAAAGAAGCTCGGCAAACTTCGAACATCACATTTCTGACAGGCTTCAACGTCAAAGCAATCGAGGGTAGCGAGCGTGTTGAACGATTGACTATCGAAGAACTTGGTTCTGGCAAGTTGACGGCAATTGAAACCGAAGGCGTTTTTGTACGCGTTGGTATCGCGCCGAATACGGAAGTGTTTCGAGATCAAATTGAATTGGACGACGCCGGCTGTGTTATTGCCGATCAGGAGCAGCGAACTTCGATTGAATGGGTTTACGCTGCGGGCGATGTTTGCAACCCGGTTTGCCTGAGTATTGCTACTGCCGTCGGCCATGGAGCCATTGCCGCCAAATCTATTGCCTGCAAGCTTAGGGAAGGGTGATTGGTGGCTGAACGAATAACGGATCAACATTCTTTTTCAGCCAGGTATGAAATGCGGGGCAATTGAAATCTAAAGCTGCTGCTTCCATATAAGTGCTTACTGACACGACACTGACTGGCGTGTTCACGGTGGAAGCGGCGGCTTGTCTGCTGGAACGATACGCCGTCAGATGCATGGGCGAATAATCACTAGACCCTTCCAGCTTGAAATCAATTCCGTATCCATCAGGCAGGAATCGTTCGTGGTTGATGTTGTAGCCTTTGGCCGTGGTCAAGGTTTGAAAGCCTTTGGCAATCTGTTCACGGTTATTGATGATGACAGGCTCCCATTTTGTGCCGTCGCGTTTGGTTTCATTGCCAAGCTTGATCACGCGGATTTCGACGATTTGTTGTGGATCAAACCGGTAACGAAACGCATTCACCAGTGCCGGCAAACTGAAATAGCTAACCGCAAGAGCAATCACAAGCGCTACACCGATGAAGGCCCAGTTTGCCGGATAAGAACCTTCTTCGCGGGCGGCAGCGCTTCGAGCTCTGATAAATCTGATCAAAAGCCCTAATCCAACCACGAGCGTAAAAAAGAGGGCAAACATGTGCGGAAGGTAGTTGTTGATGATTTGCGAAGTCGTCGGAAACATAAGCGTTGCTCCAGGTCAAAAGTCTTGCGCCAAAATGTCAGCCAATGTGGACACTAAAAAGTCTGCGTTGTTTACATCAAACGGCATAGGTGGACGGATTTTGACGACGTTGTGATGCGGACCGTCCGTGCCAAGCAGAATACCATGGTCACGCATTCGGTTGGCGATGAAAGAAGCCTCCTCTGCCGCAGGTTCCAGCGTCGTCCGATCACGCACCAATTCAACTCCCAGAAACAGGCCAGAACCTCGCACATCGCCAACCAAGGGAAACCGATCAACAAACGGTCGCAAACTTGCCAGCATTCGATTGCCGACCTGAAGTGCGTGCTTCTGCAATTGTTCTTCATGAACGATGCGAAGCACTTCCAGTCCCACAGCACACGAAACCGGATTGCCGCCGAAGGTGCTGAAAAACTCCATGCCATTATTGAATGAATCTGCAATTTCAGCCGTCGTTACCACAGCGCCAATCGGATGACCGTTGCCAATCGGCTTTCCCATCACGACGATGTCGGGCTCAACGTCGTGAGCTTCAAACGCCCAGAAATGCGTTCCGATGCGTCCGTAACCGGTTTGAACTTCGTCAGCGATGCACACGCCGCCAGCCTCTCTGACCATTTTATAAACCGTCGCCAGATAACCGTCAGGCAGAAAAATTTGCCCTCCAACGCTGGGGCAGGTTTCGGCAATAAAACCTGCCAAACCCTTGCCGTTGGTTGTCAGTCGCTGAATGACTTCGCGGACTTGATCTGCATATTTTTCGCCAGCTTCGGAATCGCTGTATTTGTGGACGCCGCGATAACCGTCGGGAATGGGCACAGTGTGAACCCAGTCTGGTGCTCCGCTGCCTCCGGGACCATCGTGTTTGTAAGGGCTGATGTCAATCAAGCCGGTCGTGTGACCGTGATACGCCGCTTCCAGCACGATCATGTCTTTCTGCCGTGTGTGCGCTCTCGCTAGCCGCAAAGCCAGTTCGTTGGCTTCACTGGCGGAGTTAACGAAAAAACAAACGCTGAGGGTTTCAGGCAGCGTCGCGCATAACTCATTGCCGTATTGGTTGATCGTGTCGTGCAAGTAACGCGTGTTGGTGTTCAACACAGACATCTGCCGCTGAGCGGCTTGAATGACTCGCGGGTGACAATGGCCAACATGCGGAACGTTGTTGTACGCGTCCAGATATTGCCGCCCGGTTTCGTCAAACAGATATTGCTGCCAGCCCCGAACGACTTTGACAGGGTTGCGATAACCAATGCTCAAGTTGCGGCCAATGCGCTGGCGGCGCGTCGCCAGCGTTTCCGCTTTACTCGGTTCCAGCGGTGGAAAGCGATCAGCAGGAATTCCTAAAATCAGGTTCGGATCGGGCGAAAACTCGCGCCAGATTTCGCGCTCGCTGGCCCGGCAAACTCCTGGAAAGTCATAACCCAGATCCAACAAGTCCGTGATGATTTGAAAGTGCAGATGTGGCGTCCAGTTTCCGTTAATCGGCGGCGCACCAACCGTCGCAATTTGCTGGCCCGCTGCGATTGCTTGGCCGACTTGCAAACCTTCAAGCGAGCCTTCGCTAAGATGACCGTACAATGTGAAGAATTCCTGTCCATCATCATCCTTATGTTTCAGAATAATGACCGGCCCGTAATCCAATGGCGCGTCGTTGTTATTGAAGAGATGAATCGTTCCCGCAAGTGGCGCATAAACCGCCGAGCCAGCTTCGACAAACAAGTCAATGCCCAGGTGAACTGTTCGGGCCTCTCCAGTGCGAGCGTCGGCGGCAAACAGCGGTGTGACATACAGCATTCTTGCTTCGTCATAACGCCCAACGCCGACTTTGACGCCTGCTGATTTCATCAAACCGAAAAGCCGTTCCGTCAGTTTTGGCTCGGCGTTTTGTTTGGCATCGCCGCTGAGCAATGGACTGGCTACGCTAAGATCGAAAACAATCAGCGGCTCGGTGTTCAGGTCTGCATCCAGAACGGAAGTAAAGTTCAAGTCATTGTTTGGAGTCGAAACTCTAAATTCTTTTTTTAGGACGCAAGCATGACGAAATGCTGCCAGGGCAAAGCGTGGGTGAATCGCCGCCAATTGCGGCAGCGTGCTGCGGATCGGGTGTTGGCTGATCATCAAGTATTCATCGTCGGGACGCTGCTGTTGTTGATACGCCGCCATACAAACGCTGACGCATAAACGAAGTTTGATCAAACCAAATAGCGCAGCAAGTTCAACTTCCGTCATCGGATTTTCGCTGTGATAACCTGCAACGATTCGTGCCGCAGCGGCCAGGGGATCGGGTTTGTCCAAAATGGTGTATGCAATCGCGATGGCCAAATCGCAGACGGTGTAGCTGAAAACCATATCGCCAAAATCCACCAAGCCAACGACTTGTTGATTGCGCGAATACAGATCACGGCTTCCGCCAACCAGCACGTTGTAATCGTTCGCGTCGTTGTGAATCGCGCTGCGCCGAAGCTGGGGAAGCAATAGCGCGGTTTCACGCTCAAACTCGTCGGCCAGTTTGCCGACCAATTGCCGCATCGTTTCATCAGCGATCAGCGATTCGTATTTGCGGACTTCGCGCAATCCGTTCGCCAGGTCCCAATGAAAGTCACGGTGAATTGCCGGGTGGTTGAAATCCGCCAGCGCTCGATCCACTTGTCCAAGGCATTTGCCAAGCTCGCGCAGCAATTCGTCAGAATGCCGCCGCACACTGCCCAGAGGAGTTCCGTCGAGATACGTAATCAGCCAGGCAAAATGGCTGATGTCATTTGATTGTACCTTGGCAATTGTTTCGCCGGTCAATGTTGTAATGACGCACGGGCAAAATGACGATTGTTCAGAGATAAGCGCCATCGCCTGTTGCTGGGCTTCCAGCATTGCTCTGTCTTCGGTGGCATTGGCAATTTTGAAAACAAATTTTTCGCCTGATTCGGCCAGTAACAGAAAATTCTGGTCGCGCTCGCTGGGCAGCGGCGATGCAGTGCAGGAAATCCCATAAAGTTGCCGGACAAGCCGGCTTGCCGATTCAGCAGAAAAGCGCGGA
>CAZXHW010000142.1:12217-12432 GCA_964639915.1 uncultured Heliomicrobium sp. | reverse complement strand
AATTGCCGCGCGAAGTAGAGTGTGTTGGCCACAGTGAGCAGAGAATGTGGTGAGAGTGGGTCTAATTGTTCGGAGCGCCAGGCTTCTCGCAACGCGTCATCGAACTGCCCAAGTTGGGTCAGGAGCCCGGTGTGGCTGGCTCGCGCCGAAGTCAGGTTGGGATTGAGCGCCAACGCGCGTTGATATTCCCGCTCTGATTCCGCCCAATTCCAGTC
>CAZXHW010000142.1:8292-12207 GCA_964639915.1 uncultured Heliomicrobium sp. | reverse complement strand
CTGCCCAGTTGGCGATGATGGCCATCGAAACATGCGCTTCGGGCAGCGATTCGTCCAGCCGCAGCGCGGTTTGCGCTGCCTGCCGCGCCCGGGGCATCGCTTCGCTGGGCGCCAGGAATTGGGCGGAAGACGCGGAATAAAAATCCGCAATGCCCGCGTAGGCCAACGCGTAATTTTGGTCGAGCGCCAGCGCTTGCTGAAAATGCTCCAGCGCTTTTTCGTAACTTGCGCGAGAGCCTTGATTGAGCAAGTAGCGGCCACGCAGATAAAGGTGATACGCCTCACTGTTGGCGGCGTAGCGCCGCGCCAGTTGCTGCTGCTGAGCGACGCTTAAACGCCGCCGCAAAGCTTCGATGATTTCTCGCGTGATCTCCTGATGCACGCTGAGCAGTTCCGCGGCTGGGCGATCGAATTGCGCGCTCCACAACTGCGCCCCGCTGTTGGTATCAGCCATTTCGGCGCGGACGATCAATTGTTCGCCGCGCCGTTCAACGCGGCCCGTAACGACCGCTCGCACCCGCAGGGCTTCGCCCACTTGGCGCGGATCAACCTCTCGGCCTTTGTAGGTAAAGACGGTTCCCCGCGCCATCACCGTCAACCTAGGCAGTTGTGACAGATTGTCAATCAGGCCTTCAGTGATGCCGTCGGGCAGGTATTCCATTTGTGGATTGCTGCCAATATTGGCAAAGGGCAACACCGCTACTGAATCAATTGTGGCGGACGCAGTCGGCCCTGAGCCACGCGACACCCACCAGGATCTGCCCCAGAGGGTCCCTGCAACGGCCAGTAAAATCGTCACTATTGCCGCCGCCATCGCTTTTTTGCGCTGCCGCCATAGGCCGCGTAGTTTCGTCAGCCGCGAAGTCACGCGCAGGGCAGGCGCAACGGTTTTGAACGTCGTCCGGTCGGCAGGGGGTGACGACACGCCAACCTTCAGCGCCAGCAGCGCGGCTGGTTCTGATTGCGGGCCGTTCAATTTGGCAGCGAATCCCAACTCTTCCCTAACGCGTTTCAGGTCGCCGGCAAGTTCCCGCGCCGACTGATAGCGCTGTTCGACCGGTTTGGCCAGGGCCCGGCTGACGATTTGCTGAATGGCATCTGGCAGCAGCGGCTGGTAACGTTGCAAGGGCCGGGGATCGCCGTTCAGCAGGGCGACCAGTATGTCGCTGGTCGTTTCGCCCTCGAACGGCGCGTGTCCGGCCAACAGTTCGTACATCACTACGCCCAGGCTGAACAGGTCCGTCTGAGACCCTAACTCAAGCCCACGCGCCTGTTCTGGCGACATATAACTGATTGTTCCCATCACCACGCCGGGTTGCGTGGTGACGCGGGCGAAGCTTCCGCTGGACGGGATCGCCTGTTCAATTAACTTGGCCAGGCCGAAATCAAGGACTTTGGCCAACCCGTCATGCCGCAGCATGATGTTTTCGGGTTTTATGTCGCGGTGAATGATGCCTGCTTCGTGCGCCGCGGCAAGCGCGCTGGCGACCTGGATCAATAGATCGAGCGCCGCGCCGAACGTCATTCCTCCGCTACTGAATTGCGTCCGCAATGTTTGGCCGTCCACGAATTCGGTGGCAATGTAATGGGTCCCCCTCGCTTCACCGATTTCGTGGATGGTCAGGATGTTCGGGTGATTGAGCGCCGAGGCAGCGCGGGCTTCCTGTTGAAAACGCCGCACCCGCGCGTTGTCTTGCGTGAATTTGGCTTGCAGCAATTTGACCGCGACAGGGCGGCCCAGCCGTGTGTCCCGCGCCACGAAGACCACGCCCATCCCGCCCTGCCCGACCTGCCGTTCGATCCTGTATGGGCCGATCAGTCGCCCAGCGGCCACTTCCACTTCGCCTTCCCTCAACAGTTCATCGGCCAACTCCGCGGGCGGCGCTTCCAGAAACCCGCTGGCTTCTTCGTGACTTCGCAGCAGCGCTTCGACCTGGCGGCGCAATTCATCGTCTCCGCCGCAGACGCGGCTGAGAAATGTGGGGCGCGCGGCCGGTGGTTGCGCCAGCGCGTCCTGCAGAAGTCCGTCAATTTGCTGCCATCGTTCAGGCGTCATCTGCGTTGTGATGTTTGATCTCTTTCGGAGAGGTTCCAATCGTTAGGGCGATGGTTCTTCACTGCGATTCATTTCCTGCCAAAGCCAGGCTTTGGCCGTATTCCAATCGCGCACGACGGTTGCTGCGGCGATGCCCAGTACTTCGGCGGTTTCTTCGATGCTCAAGCCGCCAAAGTAGCGCAACTCCACGACGCGGCTTTTTCGCGGATCAAATTGCGCAAGACCTTGCAGCGCGTCGTCCAGGGCGACGACTTCCGCCGCGCGCTCTTCGGCCAGCGAGGCGGCTTCCTCAAGCATGACCCGCTGCGCCGCGCCACTGCGTTTGGCGAAGTTGCGCCTGCGGGCATAATCCACCAGTACGCGCCGCATCGCCTGGGCAGCCAGGCCGAAAAAATGCGCCCGATTCTGCCAATCTATCCCCTCGTGGTCCAACAACCGCAGGTAGGCTTCATGCACCAGCGCGGAAGTCTGCAAAGTATGGTCGCGCCGCTCGCGCCGCATGTGGTGCCGCGCCATACGGCGTAATTCGTCGTATACCAGCGGCAGAAGCTGGTCAAAGGCCGCCTCGTCGCCGTTCCGCCACGCCAGCAGCAGTTGCGTTACTTCCTTGGGATTCATCCGGCATTCCTTAATTTTGGGGATCACAAGTGGGCGGCGCGGATTATAGCATTCCGCGACGCGGCGATGGATGACGAGCCTAAAACGTTGCCGCACAAGGTGGTAGCTCTCCGTGCGGCAACGAAGAAAAAAATCTTTTCTCCCGTGAGTCAAACCGCCAATCGTTTCGCGCCTTCTCTGGTGGCAGCAGTGAGCCGCCGGAACACGTAAACGCATAAACGTAGAGGAGTCATTAATGAAGGCAATCAAAAGAACGAATTGGCAGCGGGCGTTGCTGAGAGTATCAGCAGCAATTTTTCTGATTCTGGGACTGTTGAGCTTGTGCGGGCACTGGGACAGCCGGGCCAACGCAACAGCCAGCCAGCCCAACCTAAAGGGCGAAGCCGCTGTCGCCTATCTCAAACAAAAGGGCGAATACAATTCGTTGGCGGCGGCCATGATGTCGGCGAATCTCTTGCCGGCTTTGAACTCTCCGCTCCTGCCACAGACGAAGCTGGCAGCCAACGACGGCGCGGCCAACGATCAACTGGGCGAGGCTGTAGCCATCAGTGGCACAACCGCCGTGGTTGGCGCGCCGCTGGACAACGGAGGCGCGACGGATCAAGGCTCGGCGTACATTTTTGTTAACAATGGAAACGGCTGGTTTCAGCAAGCCAAGCTGTCGGCCTCGGACGGCGCGGCTAGCGACAATTTTGGGAGCGCGGTGGCCATCAGCGGCGAGACAGTGCTGGTCGGCGCGCCGGGCGATGATGTGGGAGGAAGCGATCAAGGCTCGGCTTATGTCTTCACGCGTAGCGGCAACACCTGGAGCCAGCAGCAAAAACTTGTCGCCGCCGATGGTGCTACGCTGGACTTGTTCGGCACTGCCGTGGCGTTGGATGGCGACATAGCGCTTATTGGCGCTTACAACGCCGATCTGCCTGCGGGCTTAAATTCGGGGGCCGCGTACGTCTTCGCGCGCAGCGGCGCGGTATGGGACCAGCAGCAAAAGCTCGTCGCCGGTAACGGCACCGGAAACGACTTCTTCGGCTTTGCCGTGGCACTGGGCGGCGACACTGCCGTGGTTGGAGCTTATGGCAGGGATGTCAGCGGAATCGCAGATCGCGGCGCGGCCTACATCTTCACGCGCGCAGGTGTCACGTGGAACCAGCAGCAACTACTGACCGTCGCCGATGGCGCAGCCAACGATTACTTCGGGTCTTCCCTGGCGCTGGGCGGCGATACCCTGGTCGTGGGTGCTT
>CAZXHW010000142.1:0-8282 GCA_964639915.1 uncultured Heliomicrobium sp. | reverse complement strand
GACTCTATTGGCGCGAATGCCGATCAGGGCTCAGTCTACGTCTTTGGGCGTGCATACGGCACGTGGAGCCAGCAGCAAAAGCTGACGGCCAATGACGGCGCGGCCAACGATCATTTCGGACGCGCCGTGGCGGCCAGCGGCGACGTGATCGTTATCGGCGCGGAAGACGATGACTTTGGCACGCAATCGGGACAGGGATCGTCGTACGTTTTCACACGAAGCGGCGCGATCTGGAGCCAGCACGCCAAACTGACTGCGGAAGACGGCATGGCCAACGATTTGTTCGGGCACGCCGTGGCAGTTCGCGGCGACACGGTCCTGACTGGCGCGCCCGCCAACCAAGTCGGATTGAATGCGCAGCAGGGGGCCGTTTATACCTTCACCGTCGCGCCGGATTTTGGCCAAGCCGTATTGTCTGCCTCAGATGGCGTAAGCAGCGACGACTTCGGTCGTTCCGTCGCCATCAGCGGCACGACGGCAGTGGTGGGCGCGCCTAGAGCCGGCGCTCACGGCGCGGCCTATATCTTTGTGCGGCCTTTCGGCTCGTGGACGTTCCAGCAAAAATTGACTGGCAATGCTGGCGACAATTTTGGTTACGCGGTCGCTATTGAAGGCGATAGGATTGTTGTTGGGGAACTGGGACGCAAGGCCCCCTTGGGAATCGAAGGCGCGGCCTATGTCTTTGTGCGAATCAACAACACGTGGAGCCAGCAGCAAAAACTTCAAGCCGACGATGGCAATGAAGGAAATTATTTTGGCTGCGCGGTGGCGCTTAGCGGTAACACCGTGGTGATCGGGGCGAAGCAAACTTTCACCCCGGGAGAGCCCAATCACCCGGCCGGAGCATATGTGTATACCCTTAGCGGAAATGTCTGGAGCCAACAGCAAAAGCTGATTCCCAACAATGGCTCGATATTAGGATTCGGCACGGCGGTGGCTGTCGAGGGAGATGTGGTGGCGGTTGGTTCGCCTGAGGACTCCCAAATTGGTGGAAATAGCGGGGCAGTCTTTTTCTTTACGCGCAGCAACGGGACCTGGAGCCAGCAGCAATACTTTTCGTCCGGAGTGGCGGGAGCGCATTTAGGCACATCGGCTTCGCTCAGCAAGGACACGGCGGTGATCGGCGCGCCGGTCGAAAAGATCGGCCAGAACAGCGGGCAGGGCGCGGCCTATGTCTATCAACGCAACGGCGCGTCTTGGGGTCTTGCGCAAAAGCTGAAGGCTGGCGACGGTGCGGCGGATGACAATTTCGGCCTCTCAGTCGGCCTGAGCGGCGATCTGATTGTGGTCGGAGCCGCAGGCGATGATGTTATCTTCAGTCAACAAGGCTCGGCCTATCTCTTCAAGCGCAATGGCGCGACCTGGGACGAGCAGAAAAAGTTGGTGGCGGGTGGGCCCGAAGCCAAGGATTACTTCGGCATTGCTGTGGCTGTCAGCGGCGACAAAATCGTCGTCGGCGCTTCCGGCGACAACAATGATAAAGGGATCGCTTATGCGTTTGGGATTGTCCCTTGTTCGGGTTTCCCCATCACGGTCAATCCCGCCGCGTTGCCCAACGGCACGACTGGCACAGTCTACAGCCAGACAATTTCTGCCAGCGGCGGCGCCAGTCCTTATCAATTTTCCATCTCGGCGGGCGGGCTGCCGCCGGGAATGACGCTGTCACAGAACGGCCTGCTGTCTGGGACGCCGACGGTGCCGGGAACATACAATTTCACGATCACGGCCCTGGCCACCACGCTCTGTCCCGGCGTACGCAGCTACGCGCTGACCATCACTGGCGGTTGCCCCGCCATCGGCGTCATTCCAGCAAACGCCACGCTGCCGGCGGGACAGGCAGGTCAAAGTTACAATCTGGCATTCGGGGCATCGAACGGCGCTGCGCCGTACAGCTTTGCCATCAGCACGGGCGCGCTGCCCAATGGGTTGACGCTGGCCGGCAACGGCGTTCTGTCAGGCGCGCCGACTGCTTTCGGTAACTTCAATTTTACGGTCAGAGCAACAGATTTGAATGGCTGCCAGGGTATACGTGCTTACTCTCTGACGATCGCTCCTCCGTGTGCGGCCATTACCGTCAATCCGGCAACGCTGCCGGACGGCATGGCCGGTGCGGCCTACAGCCAGACAATGACGGCTCTGGGCGGAACTGCGCCACACACGTTCACCATCAGCGCGGGCGTGTTGCCGGGCGGGATGAGTCTTGCTTCCGGGGGCGCACTGACCGGCATGCCGAGCGCGACGGGCGTCTTCAACATTACCATCAAAGCTACTGATGCCAATGGTTGTATGGGGACGCACGCTTACATCCTAACAATCAATGGCGGAGCGATGAACAACGGCTTACAGTTTTATCCGTTGGCGCATCCGGTTCGCTTGCTGGATACCAGAACCGGTCAGCCAGGCTGTGACGCGCCTGGGGCCAAAATTACCAGTGGAACTTCGCGGACACAGACGGCTGCGGGCAGGACTTGTGATGGATTGACAATTCCGGCGAACGCAGCGGCACTAGTGGGCAACGCCACCAGCGTCCAATCCGGTGGAGGTTATTTCACGCTTTACCCCAGTGATATTGCCAAACCGAATTCGGCGAATTCCAATTTTGCCGCAAACCAAATTTTGAACAGCTTGTTCACTGTTCGGCTTGGAGCCAATGACGGCGCGTTCAAAATCTTTGTCTCGACAGACACAGACATTGTCGTAGACATCACTGGCTATTACGCGCCGCCTTCGGGAAGCGGCTTGTATTTTCATCCCTTGCCGAAACCAGTTCGCCTGCTCGACACGCGCTCTGGACAAACGGCTTGCTATACGCCGGGAGCGGCGCTGCAAGGCGACACCGTTAGAACACAGATTGGCACGACGACCTGTGACAACGTATTGATCCCCGCTGGAGCGCAGGCTCTAACGGGCAACGCGACGACTGTCGGCCCGCAAGCCAACGGCTTTCTGACGCTGTACCCGGCGGACGCCGCTCGCCCGTTAATTGCCAGCGCGAACTTCCAGCCGGGTGTGAATCTGAACTCGCCCTTTATGGTGGGCTTAGCGCCTAGCGGAGAGTTCAATATCTACGTCGCTTCAACGACCGATTTGGTGATTGACGTGACGGGCTACTACAGCACGCAACTCAATGACTCCAACGGCCAAGGCTTGCTGTTCAACGCATTGGCTGCGCCGACGAGATTGCTGGACACGCGAGCGGGTCAAACCGGATGCTTCACGCCGGGCGCTCCGATGACCGGCGGCACGCCATACACGCAAGCGGCGACCGGCGTTTGCTCGAACATTCCAGCGGCGGCACAAGCCGTCGTTGGTAACGCGACAACTATCAACGCGGCGGCGAATGGCTACCTGACGTTCTGGCCGAGCGATGCCAACCAACCTTTCATCGCCACGTCGAATTATCGAACCAACATCACCTTCAACCGCCACTTCACGGTCGGGCTTGGCAACGACGGAGCCTTCAAACGCTACGCCGCCAGCACGACGGACTTGGTCGTTGATCTGGTCGGTTTCTTCGCGCCGTAAAAACGTCAACATCCTGACGCGCAATACCCCGCGCCGTTCACTGGCATTGTGAAGAGAATTCTCTTTGCCAGTGAACGGCGCGGGTTCATTTTGTTGACACCTTTTGACCACAGCCACAGAATTGGGTTGATGCAACCACCACTCGCAAATGAAATCACACCGCTGCTGGCCAATTGGCGTCAAGGAAATGAAGAAGCCTTGGCCGAATTGTTGCCGGTTGTTTACCTGGAATTGCGCAAAATCGCCGACAGCTATTTGCGGCGTGAACGTTCGGACCACACGCTGCAACCGACGGCCCTAATCAACGAAGCATACATGCGATTGGTGGATCAAAGCCTGCCGCAATGGCAAAACCGCGCGCACTTTTATGGGGTTGCCGCGCAGTTGATGCGCCAGATTCTGGTGGAGCATGCGCGGGCGCAGATGACCCAGAAACGAGGCGGAGGCGCTGAACAGATCGAACTCGATGAAGCGCTGAGTTATGTGCCTGAAAAAGCGGCGGAACTGGTGGCGCTGGACGATGCGCTGAAATCGCTGGCGGAGTTTGACAAACGCAAAAGCCGGTTGATCGAACTGCGCTATTTTGGCGGTCTATCGGTGGAAGAAACTGCTCACGTACTGGATGTTTCAACCGCTACCATCACGCGCGAACAACGCTTGGCGCAAGCCTGGCTGCGACAGGCTTTGCGAAAAAACTGAACTCAGATCACAAAATTTCTGGACAGGATTTACAGGATTCAACAGAGATGAAGACTCTGATTGGGTTGATGCCAATCGTGTTCAATCTTGTAAATCCTGTCTATTTTTTGCTTGCCTAATCCAGTAATTTTCTCTTTTACACACTATGACCCCTGAACGTTGGCGCAAAATTGAGTCCATCTTCCAGACCGTCATCGAAAAGCCAAAACCGGAACGGCAGATGATGCTGACACAATACTGCGGCGACGACACGGAATTGCGCCGCGAAGTCGAAGCCCTGCTCAACGAAGACGAAACCAATGAATTCGACGATTTCATTCAGGCTCCGATCAAAGACGTGGCCAGGTCTTTGCCAATGCCAAACGCCGACAACTACATCGGACGAAAAATTGGCCCTTACAACGTGGTCAAGCTGTTGGGGCAAGGGGGAATGGGCGCGGTGTATCTGGCCGAACGCGCCGACGCCGAATATTACCGCCAGGTCGCGCTGAAAATCGTCAAGCGCGGCATGGATTCCAGCTTCGTGCTGAAACGGTTTCGCGTCGAGCGACAGATTCTGGCGACGCTGGAACATCCGAACATTGCCCAATTGCTGGACGGAGGTTCGACTGAAGACGGCCTGCCTTATTTCGTAATGGAGTACGTGCAAGGACAAGCGCTGACCGAATACTGCAACGCAAGCCAGCTTTCGTTAGCGGATCGGCTGAAATTGTTTTTGCCGGTGTGCGCCGCTGTGCAGCATGCGCACCAAAAACTGATTGTTCACCGCGACCTGAAACCCAGCAACATTCTGGTCACGTCCGACGGCACGCCGAAGCTGCTGGATTTCGGCATTGCCAAACTGCTTGATCCGGCACTGTCACCCACGCCTATCACTCGCACTCTGACTTCCATGCGAATGATGACGCCCGATTATGCCAGCCCCGAACAGGTGCGCGGATTGCCCATCACCGCCGCCAGCGACGTATATTCACTGGGCGTGGTGCTTTACGAATTACTGGCTGGCGAACGGCCTTATCAGTTCGACACGTATTCGCCCGCCGAAATCGAACGCGCTATTTGCGACACGGAAGTTGAACGGCCAAGCGCTCTGGCGGAAAGGATGAAAGGCGAAAGCGGAAAACTGAAGCTGGGGGCAGGTTTATTTCGCCACTCGTCGTTCATCCGGCATCGTTCCAGTTTGCGCGGCGACCTGGATAACATTGTGCTGATGGCGCTGCGCAAAGAGCCGGATCGCCGCTATCAGTCGGTGGAACAATTAGCCGAAGACATTCGCTGCTATCTGACCGGACGCCCAATTAGTGCGCGGCGTGAAAGCACTGTTTACCGCGCGGGGAAATTTGTTCGCCGCCACAAACTTGGCGTGACTGCCGCTGCGTTGATTCTGTTCAGCCTGCTGGGAGGAATCGTTGCCACGACGCGCGCCGCGCGGATTGCCCAAGCTGAGCGCGCGCGCGCCGAAGCCAACCTAGTCGAAGCGCAAGCGCAACGCGCCGAAGCCGACCGCCAGCGATTGATCGCCGAAGAGCAGCGTGCCGAAGCTTTAACACAACGCGAACGCGCCGAAGCCGAAACCGTAGAAGCCAACCTGCAACGTCAGATTGCCGAAGCTCAACGCGCCGAAGCTGAGGCGCAACGCGGCAACGCCGAAACGCAGCAGGAACGCGCCGAACGGCGTTTTGCCCAGGTGCGTAAACTCGCCAACACTTTCCTTTTTGATTTACATGACCAGATCGCCACCTTGCCCGGTTCGACGGCCGCGCGAGAAATTGTGGTGAGGACGGCTCTGGATTACCTGAACAGCTTGACCAAAGATGCCGAAGGCGATGTTTCCTTGCAAAAGGAACTGGCAGCGGCATATCTGCGCATCGGCGAAGTGCAAGGCGACCCGCTAAAAGCAAGTCTGAAAAATTACGCGGCCGCGCTGGAAAGCCATCGCAACAGCATTGAGCTAATTGAGCGTCTGTTGGCTGCTGGCAAAAAGGTTGATCCGGCGACGCTCGGCGTGCTGGCCAGAGCTTATGTAAAAACCGGCTACATCCGTCACATTACCGGCAGTTCCGCGCCTGCTACCGAGCTACTGCAAAATGGACTGAAAATTTCCCAGCGATTGATCGCTGAAAACACCAGGGACGAAACAGCGTATGACACGCTGCTCATCGCGGAATATTGCCTGGACATGATCGAAAGTCAGAATGGAAACGAAGCCATTGCACTGGCACACGGTCGCCAAATGGTTATGGTCAGTGAGCGTTGGGTTCGGGAAATGGAAACAAACAGCGCTCGCGGCAACCTGGCATTCAGTTATCAAATGCTGGGGCAAACACTGGCCCAGAGCGGCGAGTTGAATGAAGCTCACGATTTCGCCCGCCGTGCGTTGTCAATTCAGCAAGAGCTTTGCCGTCTTGCCCCGAACGATGTTAATCAACGCAACCGGCTCGCTTCCATTTATTGCGCTTTGGGCGCGACAACGCTGAAACAGGGCGACGCTCAAACCGCCGCCAGCCATTACAAGCAATGCGTGCAGATCAATGAAGAGCAGGTTGCCAGAGACCCCAAAGATGGTTTGGCAATGTTGAATCTGCATTTTAACTATTACGGACTTGGCACCGCGTTGGCGGAGTCCAATCCCGCAGAAGCCGTCGAGGTTCTCAAGAAGGCGCTGGATCGCGGCTCCAATACACCTCCGCAGCCAACCTTGTCCCGTGTCTATCATTTAATCAATCTGGCCACAGCATTCTGGAAAATGGGAGACCGGCAGAACTCGCGGCTCAACCTGCGTGAAGCGCAAAACTTGATGCAATCTTTGCCGCCAGGACGCTTGACTGCTTCAGGACTCGGACACCACCTGCAACGCCAGACGGGACTTTTATTGTTGGAGATGGGCGACGAAGCGGACGCCTTGGTTTATTTTCGGCAAGCGGTGCAATCCATTCGCACACAAGTTGCCGCCAAACCGCAATCATTCGAACTGCGCCGTGATCTTCCCGCCTGTTACCTGGCTTTGGGCAAATACCACGCAACTATTGCCGGACGTTCTGGAATTTCAGTTGAACGGCAAAACTTACACTGGCGCGAAGCTCGCGACTGGTATCAACAAGGCCTGACAGCTTTGCAGGAACGCGTAAAACAATGGCCGCGTGACACGCAAAGCTCCACCCAGATCGAAGCGGTTTTCAAACTTATCGCGCAATGCGACGCGACACTGGCGCAATTGGCCGCCAAACAACAACGCTGATTTCCATTCCGAATTGTTCTTCCCTGTCCGATTTCTCCTAGTCGAATTCAACTACAACACTACTTTTTGCCAACCTCCAAAAAATCTCGAAAAAAAATTGGGCCGTGACTAACTTCGGTGGCTTTTTTCGCCTGCTGGGGTGACGCGCAAGAAAAACAGGTTTAAGCGAACCTGACAGAAAGAACTGTTCAACCGACTGACGGACTGACACCCGTCGGCGTAGGGACAGGTTTGTTCTCAAAACGAAAATCATCCACGCACGGAAAGAAGGAGAAGGAATGAGAAACGCAATGATTCAATTACGACCCAAAGAAAAGCTGACAGCAGCCTTGTTATTGGTGGCATCAGTTGCGATGGCGTTCGCTGCCGGATTGTTCGGCTGGCGGCATCAATTGCAACCGACGGCGCAGGCAAACCCAGCTTCGCTGAAAGGGGAAGCCGCCGTTGAGAAATTAAAGATGGACGGTTCGTACGATTCACTGGCTGCGGCTGTGACTGCGGCCCGGTATCAGATCACGCAACAAGACGGGCGATGGCTGGCTGAAAATCCCACACAGAAATTCAGTACAAGCTTCACCGGCAAGGAATTGCGAATCACACAAACGATCTCAGGCCAGCCAAGTCATCAGTTCGGACTGAGATTGCTTGGTTATGGGTACGGCGAGAACCAATCGGAAATCGGTGAAGGCGAAACCATTGCCAACGACAACCGCATCGAAATCCGGAAATCTCAAATAACCGAATGGTATGTCAATAAACCGGAAGGCTTGGAACAGGGATTCACCATCAATGAACCTCCTGCCCCGCACAAAACCGAAAG
>CAZXHW010000141.1:0-12459 GCA_964639915.1 uncultured Heliomicrobium sp. | reverse complement strand
GGGGCTTTATTCGGACGCATCCAATGAAGATTCCTGCCGACTGGATCACCAGAATTACGACCGAAAAAATTACTCTTAACCGCACAAAATCTCAGGTTGAGGAATGGGAAAAGGAGCAGGCGTAAAAG
Organism: uncultured Heliomicrobium sp.; assembly: GCA_964639915.1. Taxonomy (GTDB): domain Bacteria; phylum Acidobacteriota; class Blastocatellia; order RBC074; family RBC074; genus RBC074. Next base: position 12,331 of record CAZXHW010000141.1, on the reverse strand, counting down.
CCTTTTCCGTCGCCGGTTTTTCCAGTGTGGCGGCTTGCAGCGTCAGGACAAAGAAGCAGCGCCAAGAAAGCCAAGATTTCTTCGCATTTTGGGGTGTCTCCTGGTTTTGGGTTCAGGCTGTGCTCAATTTGAATCGGCCTGGGTTTTGCGCTTCAGCACAGGGCGATTACCTTTTTTGGTTTCCGCATCCTGCTGTTTATTTTTAGAAGCGGCGCGGTAGCCGTCGCGAGCGCGAACGATCAGTCCCTGGTGTTGACTTGTCGGGCTAATGCGAATTTTGACGCGACGGTACGACCCGTCCTGTGCGGCGTTGGTTGGATAGTAACTAAGAGCGTATTGCTTGCGAAGTTCTTCGGCAATTTGGGCAAAGGCGTTACTTAAATTGCTCAGCGAGTAAGCCTGGTAAAAACGCCCGCCGCTGCGATTGGCAATGTCTTCCATAAACTGTTTGCCGCGAGCGGTTTCAGCGGAGGGAAGTCTGCCGCCCCGGCGATTTTGCCCCGGCAGTTGATACATTGGGAAAGGCCAGCGACTGCCCGGTCGGCTTATCGGCGGCGTTCTGCCCGGTACACCGATGGGCGGAGTGCCGCCGGGACCGCTCATTGGCCCGTTTTGGCCGTCGTAGCCAGTGTCGTAGTAAACCGAATACACCAGCGCATCGGCTTCTTCGATCAATTGCAGCGCGCGCCGGGAAGTATATCGGCTGGAAGTATCAACGCCGTCGCTGAACAATACGATTGCTTTGCGGCCTTGAATTTTGCTCAGTTCGTCGTTGACGATCAAATCCAGAGCGTCGTACAGCCGTGTGCTGCCGCCTCGGTTGACGCGAAAAATCGCGCTGCGCAATGTTTCGCGCGAACTGGTGAAATCGCACCAGACTTCAATCTGGCTGTCGAATGAAGCGATCATTACTTTGTCGTCTTTGCGCAATTGCTGAACGAATTCGTAGGCGGCTGCCTGAATGTCTTCATGCCGGAATGCCGTGCTTTCCGACGTGTCCAGCAACAAGACCACGTGAAAGGGTTCTTCGACGGGACGCAGATGCTCGACTTCCTGTTTGATCTCATCTTCGTATAGCTCGAAATCCTTGCGTTTTAGCGTGGGCACGAAATTCCCATTGTGGTCCAGCACAGTCACTGGGATCGTGACCATCGTCGTGTCCATCTTCAGCGTTCCGTCTTCGCCAACCGCCACGGGCGTGTTGTCCGCCAAGGCTTTGTTGGATTTGTCCGGGTTGTCGTCGGCGTCCGGGTCAACAGTTTTGTGTTTGGGCGTGGCGGATTCAGGCTTGGGTTTACGTCCGGATTGTGCGGCGGCAGGCAAAATGGTTGCGGCGGACAGACCGGCTACGAGCAGCAGCACGACCAATAGGCGTGCGAATTTCTGAGTTTTCATTACTACCTCCGACTTTTGCTGCGTAAAGGGGTAAACGTAGCGGGTTCACCGAGTTGAACGCTCGGCCTTATCGAACTTGCGAAGCTTGTGGGGACGAAACCTGCGCTTCGTCCAGTTTCCTGGTTGCTTTCAGCGGCATCCAGCCCGTCCAGGATTGAGGGATGATCTGCCGGGCGGATAGATCCGCTCCCATAATCAAAATAAAAGATGAAATGAAGACCCAGGTAACCAGCGCCATTAAGGAGGCCAGTTGTTTGTAACTGCCACCAAAATCCAACACCGGTAACAACAGGTAGAAAACAAAAGTCGCCAACACCCACAATACTGCTGTTGCCACTGAAGTGAAAACGACCTGGTTCAATTTCACTTTGCCGTTCGGAATAAAATAATAGATGACGAAAAACAGTAACGCCAAAAATGGCAGCAATAACACAGGGCCGAAGATTTTGAAAAACCAGTCGCGTATCGGCGATTGACCGAAAATACTGACCAGGACGAAATCGTACACGCTGCCGAGCGCCACCGGGCACAAAATGATGGCTGAACAAACCACCACCATCAGAATATAAACCACGTACTGTTTGATGAAATTGCGTTCCGGGAATTTCCAGGCGCGATTCATGGCAGCTTCCAGCGGCTGGAAAACTCCCGAAGCCGAAAAGATCATCAAGCCGAACGACATCAGCGTTGCTTTGCTGTTGGGACTGCGGGTCACTTGATCCAGACTGTTCAACAGCATGCTGGATTCCATAGGCATCAACGACCGCATCAGCCGAAAAAGAGTTTCATACGCCCGCTGTGAACCGGCGATATTGATCAGAAAGCTGCCGATCAGCACGACAAATGAAAAGAACGACAACATGACATTGAACGCGATGGCCGAAGCATTGACATAAGTTTCCGTCGAAGTCAGTTCATAAATCGTCGGCCACATCTTTTTGAAAAACAGCCAACTGCCGCGCACATAAAAGCCTATGCCTCGACCGGTTTTTTCCGGTTCCGCAGTAGCGGGAAATGGGGTCGTTTGGCTCAACCGATGAGCCGTTGTTGCGGGAGCGGGTTCGATTTTTTGAGTTTCGTTCATGTTTCGAGGAGTCGGTAATCGGTAGACGGTAACTTCAGTCACAAGGCTTTTAGTTCTTCGTCAATTGCCTGTAACGACTGTTCCAGCATTTTGCGATGCGCGTCGGAACGCGCGGCTTTGACCTGTTCAAGCAATCGGCTGCGCGCAAGCTCTAACGCTTCGCGCCGATTTCGATGTTCCGGAGCTTCGGTGGAAACTGGAGCGGCGGCTTCGCGTTTGGAGCGTTCGCGTTCTTCCAATTGATCTTCGACAGATTTGCTTTCCCAGCCTCTGGCCATAATTTTTGCTCAGTGAAGTAAACAAACCGCGTGACCCAATATCTGATCTCCATCGCGCAGCGGCGACACCGTTGGCTGCCAGCCTTCGGCGATTCTGACTGTCAGTAATTCTTCAGCCGTTGGCCGATGATCCCACACGGCGACCGCCGTGATGGTGCCGTGTCAGGTCGAACTGAAAATCAAAAACTTTTCTTGCCATACGGAAATGACTTCGTGCGTGTATTCATCAAGCGGCGTTGTGTCCAGCAACAGCGCTGGTGGTTGCTGGTGCATTCCCCAGAGAACGAATTGTTGCAGCGTGCCGAATTCCGGCAAGGCGCGCTCAAGTTCCCCCAACACCACCGCTGACAAGTTTGCTCGATTGGTGATTTGCACGCTAGACAGTGTAGAGCGGCGCGGGAGCGCAATCAACGCGGCTGGCTGGGAGCGCGGACGTCCCGTCCGCAGATGCGAGCGTAGCGAGCCAACACTGTTAGCCGGGAATTTCTGATTCGCAAAATCCTCGGCTAAACTGCGCTCCGTGAATCGAAACGAACGCCACCGGCAATTTCCAATCATCATTCTGAAATCTCTGCTCGCCGCCGCCGCTATTGCGCTGATCATGCTGGCGTGGATGGTCTGGCGTTGGATGCAACCGCCGCCGGAATTCGCTCGGCTGGCCACGCTTGGGTACGTCGAATCACCAGCCCAGAAATACTACGAACCATTCGGTTTGGCGGCGGATGACGACGGCAACATCTACTTCACGGAAAGCATCACCGGTCGCGTGTTTCGGCTGGCGGCGGGAAGTTACGAAAACAATTTGCCGCTGGAAGTTTCCGTCGTCGCTGAAAACTTGGAAACGCCATCGGCAATCGCCATTGATCCTGATGACAATCTGATCGTTGCCAATACCGGAGCGCACACGATTGTCCGAATTGATCCCAAGAAAAAATCTGTCACCGTGGTCGCTGGTCAGCCTGGCGTCAGCGGCGACACAGACGGTACGGCCGCCGAAGCCCGGTTTAACGCGCCGGTCGGCGTCACGATTGATGAAGACGGCACGATTTTTGTCGCCGATACCTATAACGACCGCATTCGAGTCATCACACGCGAAGGCCAGGTTCGCACCTTGGCAGGTGGTCACGAAGCCGGGTTCGCCGATGGCAGCGGCGTTGACGCTCGGTTCGATACTCCGTGCGGAATTGCTGTCACGGATGAAGATTCATTACTGATTGCAGACACCGGGAATCACCGCCTTCGTCGAGTTGCGCTGGATGGTCAGGTCATTACGCTGGCAGGCATCGGCAAAGCGAATGAGCAAGATAGTTACTTCGTAGAAGCCGGATTCGAGGAGCCAATCGCAATCGCCATTCGCGACAAGAAATCTTTTTATGTTGCCGATGCCGCTGGTTCAATTAAGTTGGTTTTGCTTGAAGATAAAGTTCTGGTCAAAACTGAATTGCCAAAATTGCAGCTAAACCGTCCCGTCGGTTTAGCTGTCTTGCCCGATGGCGAACTTGCCTTTGCCGAAAGCGGTTCCAGCATGATTCGCGCGTTGATCCCAGCTGAATCCAAGCTGGGAATTCAATTCGACCCGGACGCCATCGCGATGTCTGCCGACCGGCTTCGACAACTTGTTCCGCCTCGCTGGCCATTTGACCCGCCGGAAGCGCCAAGGGAAATCGCGGGAACCTTCGGCGAAGTTCGCGGACAAATTTCGGCTGAGCAGGAAAGCGAAGCCTGGTTTCACAATGGCTTGGACGTGCCAGGAGGGTATGGCGAATTGGCGCGCTCGGTTTTTACCGAGCCTGTGACGTTGCCGCTGGCAGTGGAAAGCGTTGGAACCACGCGCGAACGAATTCGGCTGCCTCTGTTTGGTTACATCCACGTCAGAATTGGCCGCGACAAAGACGATCAGTTACTGCCAGGTTTGACCAGCGGAGCCGTGACGTTCAGTCGAAATCCGGAAGGCCAGGTCACTGGCGTTCGCGTTCGTCGTGGCACTGTGTTCAAAGCGGGAGACCCCATCGGCTCGTTGAATCGGCTGAATCACGTTCACCTAATTGCCGGGCAATGGGGCAACGAATTCAACGCGCTTTCCGTGTTGCGCTTGCCAGGGTTAACGGACACGGTTGCGCCCATCATCGAAGCCGTGACCATCGCCAACGACCAGAACCAAACATTGTTTGATTCTGCGGCGAAACAGAATCCTCCGGCGAATTTGTCGCAGCGCGACCGGCTAAGAATTTTTATTCGCGCCTACGACCAAACGAACGGGAACACGAAACACCGTCGGCTAGGCCTCTATCGAATCGGGTATCAAGTGCTGAACGCATCGGGAACGCCCTTGCCCGATTTCGACCGAACGCGGCGCAATATCGAATTCGACCGCTTGCCGTGGGATTGGCGAAATGTTGTGCTGGTCTACGCTGCGGGCAGCCAGTCGGGTTATGAAGGCTCAACAGTGTTCAATTACATTGCGACAAACAGTTTGCACAACGGAGAAACGCGCGAAGCGTTCTTGGATTTGGCGAAGCTTCTACCGGGCGATTACACGCTGCGAGTCAGCGCGGCGGATTTTTTCGGCAACGTTACCGAACGGGATTTGCCGATAACCATTCGACAGTAAAACGAGCATGAAACTCTCAATCTTCTTCACCGCAGAGCAGCTGAAAACCCAAAGATAGCGCAGAGAAAACCTCTGCGAAGCCTCCGCGTTTCTTTGCGACTCTGCAGTGAAATATAGGTTTGTTCGATGATACTGAATATAACAACTCCCAAACTCTTGCTGCTGCTGGCCGCAATTCAACTTTTACCTATGATGACCAACGCTCAAACCAACGACGTTTTGACTGCCGAAGGCGTGTCGCGCGAACTCGCTCGCCATCGCGCCGCGCGGATTTCCGACGTGCGCTACCAGCTTTCGATTGAACTGAAACCCGGCGCGCCGCGCTTTGCGGGCAGCGAAGAAATCACGCTGAAGCTGGCCGATACTGCTTCGCCGGTCGTTGTGGATTTTCGCGATCTGGATTCAGCCGGAAAAATCATTGAGGGCACAATCAGTAACGTCACGGTCAACGGCAAACCGGCAGCAGGTTTTAGCCAGAAAAACGGCCATATCATTCTGCCCGCCGAGCTTTTCAAAGTCGGCGAAAATTCCATCAAGCTCAATTTTGAATCGGGTGTCGCCACCGCAGGCAGACCTGTGATTCGGTACAAAGACCAGGACGACGGCAGCGAATACATCTACACGCTGTTTGTTCCGATGGATGCCAGCCTGGCATTCCCGTGTTTTGACCAGCCAGACTTGAAAGCGAGATTCCAATTTACCGCGTATGCACCAGTTGAGTGGCTAGTAGTCTCTTGTGCCACTCAAACAATAAGTTTTACCTCTCACCATTCCTCGCGTACGGTGAATAGCTTTGAATGGACAAAACCTATAAGCACATATCAATTCGCCTTTGCTGCTGGCCCTTTCAAAATATTTACCACAGTCGGTCAGGCAATTATCCAAGCCTCAGTTCCGAAGCGGTTTTACGTTCGTCAATCAAAATTCCAACGCGCTCAAGAAGAATTACCCGAGGTGGCACGTCTTACTGATGAAGGTATGAAGCACTTCATCAAGTTTTTCGGTCACGAATTCCCGTTCACGAAATACGATCAAGTTCTGATTCCGGGCTTTGCCTACGGCGGGATGGAGCACGCCAGCGCGACATTTTTGCGCGAAGATTCGATCCTGTTTCGCACCACGCCGACCCAAAGCGACAAATACAGCCGCGCTTCACTGGTGCTGCACGAACTGGCGCATCAATGGTTTGGCGATCTGGTCACAATGCGCTGGTTCGACGATTTGTGGCTGAAAGAAGGCTTTGCCAATCTGATGGCTTATCACGCGATGGCCGCGATTTACGATCCCGCGCAAATGTGGCGGCGGTTTTATCAATCGCATAAACCTGTGGCCTACGGTATTGATTCCACCAAAGGCACGACGCCGATTTACCAGGAAGTCCGCAATCTGAAAGACGCCAAATCGGCTTACGGAGCGATTGTTTACCAGAAAGCTCCCAGCCTGCTGCACGCGCTTTCGTTTGTTATCGGCGAAGAAAAATTTCGCGAGGGCGTTCGTCTGTTTTTGAAAGAACATGCCTACGCCAATGCAGAATGGAGCGATTTGATAGGAGCCTGCGAACGCGCTTCCGGGCAGAAACTAATGGCTTGGGCGGACGCCTGGATCAAACGCCGAGGCATGCCGCAAATTGACGTAGCGATGAGCTGCAATGTCGGAAAGATTGCCAAGCTGGAACTGACCCAGCGCGATGTGCTGAACGAAGGCGGCGTCTGGCCAATCAAAACCGAGTTGCTGCTGGCGTACGACGGCGAAGCGCCACTGAAAATTCCCACCAGCTTCGACACCGCGCGAACCACGATTGCCGAAGCCGCAGGCAAAAAATGTCCCGCGTATGTCTTTGCTAACTCCGGCGATTACGGATATGGCCGCTTCATGCTCGATGCGCGCAGCCGCCAGGCCGTGATGGAACGCATCGGCAAAGTGGAAGACGTGTTGCTGAAAACCATGCTTTGGGGAGCATTGTGGGATTCGGTGCGCGAAGCTGAACTGAATCCGTCAGAGTACATCGCGCTGGTGCTCGAAACTTTGCCGACGGAAAACGATGAAGAGCTGACGCAGACGTTGCTTGGCCGAGCCGTAACTGCGTTTCAACGCTACCTGTCGCCGCAACAACAAACCGCCATTGCGCCTCAGCTTGAAGCATTGTGTTTTGACCGAATGACCAAATCCGCCGAACTCGGTTTGCGAATCACGTACTTCCGCGCATTTCGCAGCGTGGCAACGACGGCCAACGCCCGGCAGCAACTGAAAGACGTCCTTTCAAGCAAGTTGACAATTCCCGGCGTGGACATCAAATCGCTGGATCGCTGGCAGATCATTCGCGTCTTGCTGGCAAACAGTGACGCCGAAGCGTCAGCGTTACTTGAAACCGAGCGTAAACGCGACGCCACCGACGACGGGCGTAAACAGGCTTACATTGTCGAAGCCGCCCGCGCTGATGCCGAAACTAAACAACGCTATTTCGACGATTACACGAAAAACAAAACCGTCGCCGAAGACTGGATCGAAGGTAGCCTTGGCAGTTTTAACTCATCAAATCAATCCACATTAACGCTACCGTATCTGAAACCGGCGCTTGCCGCCCTGCCGCAGGTCAAACGCGAACGAAAGATTTTCTTCGTACTGGCGTGGCTGAACGCATTCATTGGTGGGCAAAATGACAAAGTGGCGCTCGATCAAGTTCGCGAGTTTTTGCGGACGAATAAGCTGGATCGTGATTTGGAATTGAAAGTTATGGAAGTAATGGATGAACTGGAACGCACGGTGAAGATTCGCGTAAAGTTCGAAGGCATTGATCTCAAATAAATCGTATTGGCAAATTGCCTATTCACGCTTTTGCCTAGTAGACTTTCAGTCGTTCGAGGAGGAAAGACGATGACAATTACCATTGATTTGCCCGCCGAAGTTCAGCAACGACTGGAACAGCAAGCACGTTTACGCAGAACAACCCTGTCAGAAGCGATTGCTCAATTGCTGGAAGAATCAGAAATCAGCCGCATCAACGAATTTTGGGAAAAGCTGGAAGCAGAGGGGCGAGTGGCGAAACGTAAGCCTGCGCCGCCAACCAGCGATGAACCGTTTCGGCCGATTCAGGTACAGGGCAAACCGCTTTCTGAAGTCATTCTTGAGGAACGTCGTTGATGGCGTATTACTTTTTTGACAGTAGTGCTTTGGTCAAATACTACGTCAGCGAGATCGGCACGCAATGGGTACACGATCTGGTTGACGCTCAGCCTTCCAACGAGATTATCCTTGCACACATAACAGGTGTGGAAATTGTGGCTGCCATTTCCAGACGAGTCAGGATGAATTTGACGACCTTGGCGGATGGAACTAAAGCCATCGGCGTCTTTAACACACATTTCCAGACCAAATATCGAGTCGCCATTGCCTTGCTCGAAACAGTCGAACGCGGGATGAATCTGGCTGAGAAACATGCTTTGCGTGGTTATGACGCCATTCAGCTTGCCGCTGCCTTGCTGGTTGAAGAAGGGATGACAGCGGCTGGGTTTGGCCCGCTTGTGCTGATTTCCGCTGACCAGGAACTAAACATTGCGGCTCAAGCTGAAGGATTGTTGACAGACGACCCTAATCAACATCCATAGAAAAAACACGAAACATATCAGGCTCCATTTTCTACGATCTTCGCAGCGTCGCCAATTCCTGCCGAGCCAGATTGGCTTCCGCAAAATTCGCTCCGCCCAGTTGCAGCGCGCGTTCATATGACGCTTTTGCCTGCTGCGTATTGCCGCCGTCGCGTTGCGCGCGCGCCATGTGCAAATGGTAGTTTGCGCTGTTCGGTCGCCGGTCAATCGCGCGGCGAAATTGTTCGATGGCCACATCAAACTGGCGCTTTTTGTAGTAGGCATACCCAAGCGTGTCAAAGAAGTTGGCTTCGGGCGCAATGGTGATGGCGCTGCGGGCGTAGTCTGTGGCTTTGTCCAGATTGCCTTTTCCTTTGTCGGCGTAAATCCAGGCCAAATTGTTCAGCGCGATGGCTGCGCCGATGGAACGTTTGTCGTAACTCAGCATCTGTTCGTAATTCGTCACCGCAGGGTCGAAATTCCCTCGACCTTCTTCCAGCATCGCAATAAACAAATGCGCCTGCGCGATTTGCTGCGCGTTGGTTGGTTTCAAACTGATCAGCCGCGTTAGCTCTGCGATGGCTTGTTCCGTTTTCTGCTGCGAGCTTTGGTAAAAATCGCTTAGCAGAAAATACGCGTTCAGGTAATTCGGATCGGTTTGCAGGATTTCGCGCAGCGTCGCTTCAGCAGTGGCCGAATCGCCCTGCGCAATAAGCACGCGCGCTTTCAGTTCCAGCAATTGCAAACGCGTCGGTTGATCGTTGATCAACTGTGTCAGTCGGTCGTGGGCGGTGCGGAAATTCTTCTGCTGAATGTAAACGTTTATCAGTGTGGTTGCCGCGGACAAACTGCTCGGCGCCAGATCAACAGCGCGTTCGGCTGCGCGTTGAGCCCCCGCCAGATCGCCGCGCAGCATGCTTACCACTGCCAGATTAACGTGCGGTTCCGGGCTGCGCCGGTCAATCTGGGCTGCACGCTCCAGATCGTTTTGCGCTTCGGCGTAATTGCGAAGCTGGATGCGCGCCACGGCGCGTGAAACGTACGCCTTGCTTTCCCAATCCGGCAGCGTGTCTTCGGGGATACGGGCGGCTTTCAGGGCGGTCTGGTTTGATCTCAATTCGGCGATGGCGGCGATGATTTGCGTTGAGGTCTTTTCGGCTTCAGCGGCTTTGTTTTCGGCCAGGTTGATTCTGACCTGCATCAACAGTCCCATTGGATTGCGCGGGTAAAAGCTGAGCAATCGGTTGACGAACAATCGCGCCTGTGTCGAATCGTTGTTTTGCAGGTGCGCGTCAGCGGCGTAATACAACGCAGCGGGCATCGCCGGTTCCAGCCGCAGCACTTGGTCCAAATCGCCAATGGCTTCGCGATGCTGGCCGTTCAGGGAACGCAACCGTCCGCGCATCAACAGCGCATCTGTATCCTGCGGGCTTTGCTTCAACGCTTGCTCAACCTGTTTGGTTGCGCCGTTGACATCGCCAAGTTCCAGCAGCAACTCCGCCAGCCGCGAATATCCGCGCAAGTATTTCGGATCTTCTGTCAAAAGTTTTTGGTACTCGGTGACGGCTTGGTAAACGCGCCCGGTTCGCGCGTGCAAGTCAATGATCTGGGCTCGCCCTGCAATTTTGTCCGGATCAAGTTCAACCAGCTTGACCAAAAATTGTTCAGCTTTGTCGAACTGCTGCTGCGCTTCGTAATATCGCCGTAAGGCGACCAGAACCAGTTTGTCCGATGAATCTGCCTTGTGCGCTTCCAGCAACTGCTGCTCGGCCTCAGCTTCGCGCTTACGGGCAAACAGAAAATCGCCAAAAGCCAGCCGAGCGCTAACCGATTTCGGATCGCGTTCCACCAATTGGCGAAACACGTCTTCGGCTTTTGAATGGAATGCCTGCGATTGGGCTTCGTCGTTTCTGGCCCGGCGTTCGTAATATCGTGCCAGATGCAAATAGGTTTCCATCCGATTGGCGTCCATCGAAATCGCTTTCTGGAACTCGGCTTCGGCTTCCGGCCAGCGTTTTTGCGCCGCGCGAACGTCGGCGATCAGGACGCGGTTTTCCAGGTGGTTGGGATTTTTCTGTGCGACTTCGGCGGACAAGCGCTCAGCTTCTTTCGTGCCTTCTTCGGTTTCGTATTCCACCAGCAAACTGCCGACGCGAACGCGCGCGTCCAGATTGTTAGCGTCAATCCGCATGGCCTCGTAATAGGCTTCGGCGGCCTCCTGAACGTAGCCGAGCGCCAAGGCCGCTTCGCCAAGCCCGAACTGCGCATCGGCCAGCTTTTTGTCAATTTTCAGCGCGCTGCGGAATTCGATGCGAGCTTCGGCGAATTGTTTTTTGGCAAGATATTCTTTGCCGCGAGTGACGTGTTGAAGCTTTTCTTTTTCGGGAGAGCTGCACGCGAAAGTCGCCAAAGCCAGAATCAAAATCGTCATCAAACGCAACGCATTGGAAACAGTTTGAAAACGAAGCTGACTGCTCTTTGCCGCAGAGCGGCGGCTGACTTTAGCCCGGCGTTTCAACGCCGGGTAAGGGCGTACGGTCTGCTGCGTCGCGTCAGCGACGCCTGAAGTCAGCCGTCGCTGACGCGACGGATTCATTACCCATTCGCTTTCCGTGGGTTGAAACCCACGGCTAAAATCAACCGTCGCTACGCGATGAAGAAGACGAGTCGAACATGTCAGCGGTGTAACAACGGTGCTGACAAAAATTGCAGGCAAACGATGGCGAACGGTATTTTTCATTACAGCTTTCGGACCAGAACCGATAATTTGTGAGCATTTGGAAATTCGTATCGAAGCGGCACACCGAGTGTAGCCCACCAAGTTGAAGCGCGGCAAGAAGCCGATATAATCGCCGTGTTATGAGCACAAAAGACAAAGTAAATATCGCGCTGATTCAAATGAGTTGCAGTGCCGATCCACGCGAGAACCTGGAAAAGGTATTGGTCAAAATCGAAGAAGCCGCCAAACAAGGCGCGCAAATCGTTTCGACACAAGAGCTTTTTCGTTCACGGTATTTTTGCCAGACGGAAGATCACGCCAATTTTGAACTGGCTGAAGCGATTCCGGGTCCTAGCACCGAAGCATTGACCAAGTTAGCGGCTGACCGTGGAATCGTCATTGTCGGTTCGCTGTTTGAACGCCGCGCGCCGGGCCTTTATCACAATACAGCAGTGGTGATTGACGCCGACGGAAGCTTGCTGGGCAAGTACCGCAAAATGCATATTCCCGACGATCCACTGTTTTATGAAAAGTTTTACTTCACGCCGGGCGATCTGGGCTTCCGGGCGTTTGAAACGCGCTTTGGCAAAATCGGCGTACTGGTTTGCTGGGATCAATGGTATCCGGAAGGCGCGCGGCTGACGGCTTTGGCCGGAGCGC
>CAZXHW010000140.1:0-12474 GCA_964639915.1 uncultured Heliomicrobium sp. | reverse complement strand
TGCCAAAACCCCGGAACAGATTTTATGGAGCTGCCACATTTCAAACTTGATGATGGCTGCTGGAATTTTTTTCAGAATTCCGTGGCTGATTCGCATTTCCGCGTTCTGGCAGCTTCTGGGGCTGCCACCCTGGGTCATTGACATGTTTTACAGCGGAATCACCCCGATTTCTGTTTTCACGCATTTGGGCGGCTGTGTTGTGGCCATGGTGGCGTTGTGGGTGGTTGGTTCCAAGCGCGGAAGCTGGCTGGGGTCACTGATTTATTTCCTTCTCCTGCAACAGCTCACCCGCTTGCTGACGGTCCCCGGACCTTACACAAACGTCAACGTCGCGCATTTCGCTTATGCAGGAATGAAGGATTGGTTTGCCAGCTACTGGACGTACTGGCTGGCAAACACTGCCGTTCTGGTTGTGGTGTTATGGTTGATGGATTGGGCGCTGGCAAAGATTTTCCCGCCCCGTGAAAGTTGATGGTGGGGTACGCAAGCTGAACGCTTACGTACCCCAAGCCCGTTTTACTTGATGGTGATGGTGACAGTGTTTGCCACTTTGCCGTCCACGGTCAGTACCACGTCCACAGTTCCTTTGCCGATCAAGCTGCGGTCTATGAGCATGTTGACCTGATCCAACCCGACAAAGCCCGGCGTTGGCCCGGTGAAAAAGATTGGCGCATTGACGCCGCCGATGGTGGCTTTGACGTTAGCCAAATCCGTGAACCCGCGCAAGCCCGTCCCATAGGGAATCAACAGCACAATGTCGGTTGCTGGCCCAAGGTCAATTGGCCCTGAGGCAGATTCGTAGGTGTCTACGCCAGCGGCATTCCGGCGGAAAACGACTGCTGCGGAAAGTCCGGTTCCGCTGGAATTGGCACTGAAGAGGCTTGGTGCAACGTTTGAAACCGTGACCGTGCCGGTAACGGTTTCGCCTGAGGCATTGGTGACGATGACTGTTGCCAAGCCCGCCGCTGTGCCGGAAGGAATCTGATAGTTAACCTGATCCGGCGACACGAAAAAGAGTGGCGCCAACCGGTCAACGTTCAAGCTGTCGCGCACCTTGACGGTTGTTCCTCCGAGCGAAGTCGGCAGCGGCAGCGAAGGCGCAACCGCTATGGATGAAGCCAATCCGGGGCCAAATCCCGCGACGATTTCTTCCGGGGCTACGCCAGCCGGTTGAGAAAAGCTAGCGGCTGAAACTGTCGCCACTGTTCTTAGTCCAGCAAAGGGTCGTGTGCGGCGAATGCGGTGAACTGCATTATCGGCGATGAAAAGCGCACCGGATGAATCCACTGCTACGCCGGTTGGCAAGGACAAGTTGGTTCCGATTGGCGCAGTTCCATCGCCATTGAAACCAGCAGCACCCGTTCCGGCGACCGTCGTGATGATGCCCGAGTTGATCGTAATTTTGCGAATGCGGTTATTGACGCGGTCAGCAATATAAACATCACCCGCCGAATCAACCGTGAGAAAAGATGGAAAGGCAAGATTCAGTCGCGCATTGGTCGCCTGCCCCTCATCGCCACTAAAACCGGCAGTTCCGGTCCCGGCAATGGTCGAAATTTTCCCATCGGCTATGGCAATTTTCCGAATCCGTAAATTGCCAAGATCGGCAATGTAGATATTGCCAGTCGCATCAACAGCCACCCCCGACGGAGTTGCCAAATCAGCTTGAGTCGCAGACCCGCCATCACCGGAAAATCCATACAACCCGGTTCCGGCAACGGTCGTGATCTTGCCATCGGCAACAGTGATTTTGCGAATGCGACTGTTGCCATAGTCCGCGATCAACAAATTGCCGTCTTTGTCCACGGCCAAGCCTTGCGGATAGGTAAGTTCGGCGTTTTTGGCCAATCCGCCATCGCCACTGAATCCGCCAAAGCCCGCGCCCGTTGCTGCTACGGTTGTGATTATTCCATCGGGTGCTACAAGACGAACGCGATGCGCTTCCTGGTCGGTTATGTAGAGATTGCCAGAAGCATCAATTGCTACTCCAGACGGGGTGTTAAAGGTGGCATCTTTGGCCTGTCCGCCATCGCCGCCCGATCCGACTTCGCCAGTTCCAGCGAACGCCGCGATGACTCCGGCAGGCGAGATTTTGCGGACTCTGCGATTGGTGGTGTCTGTGAAAATGACATTGCCCATGGCATCAACGGCGACGCCACGGGGTTGCCAGACCGACGCCGCAGTTCCCGGACCACCGTCTGCGCTTTGCGCGCCGATGCCTGTACCAGCAATCGTTACAACAACTTGCGGCGATTGGTAATTGACAATCAGCACCGCAGAGCCCGCGTTGCCAGCACCGTCCCAAGCCGTAATTGTCAAATTGTTGACGCCCGGTTGCAGCGTAACCACCGGAATTGACCACGAAGTTGTGCCAATGGCAGTGCCGCTGCCGCCTCGATCATTGCTCCAACGGACCAGGGTGACAGTTCCTGTATCGGTTGCGGTGCCGGTGAGCGCAATTGGATTTGTCGTTGCGGTGAAGTTCCCGGCAGGCGCAGGCGAGCTGATCGCAACCGTTGGTCCTGTTGTGTCGCCAGCGGCTGCGATTGCGATTCGGCGAATGCGGAAGTTGTCGCGATCAGAAAAAGAAACGTTGTTTGCCGCGTCCAAAGCAATGCCGGTCGGCAGGTTCAGCCGCGCCAGAGTGGTCGAAGAGCCATCCGGCGACAAGCCCGAATTGCCACCCGCCAAGGTGCTGATTGAGCCATCAGCGACCGTGACTTTGCGAATGCGCGAATTGCCACGATCCACGATGTACACGTTTCCAATGGTATCCAGCGCGATGGATTGGGGGCCACTAAGTGCCGCCGCCGTTGCCAGGATTCCATCTCCGTTAAACGTGGTGTTACCGTTTCCGGCAAGCGTGTTGATGACGCCGTCAGTGGTTACCTTACGAATGCGGTTGTTGCCCGAAGCGCAAATGTAAATGTTTCCGGCGTTATCCACCACGACATCGGTCGGTAAAGAAATATTTGCCGCAGTTGCCTGGCCGCCATCGCCGCTGAATCCCGTCGTGCCGGTACCCGCAACCGTGGAAATCGTTGCGCCACTGGCGGCAACTTTTCGAATGCGGTTGTTTCCAAAATCGGCAATGAAAATGTTGTTGTCTTTGTCTACAAAGACATTTTCAGGCCCGGAAATACGCGCGTTGGTTGCTGCTCCTCCGTCGCCGTTGAAACCTGTGTCTCCGGTTCCGGCGACAGTGTTGATGACGCCCGTTGCGGCATTGATTCTTCGGATGCGGTTGTTGCCGCCGTCTGCGATCAGGACGTTTCCGTTTCGATCCAGCGCCACACCGAGCGGCCCATTCAGTTGCGCTGAAGTGGCTGGCCCGTTATCGCCACTGAATCCGGCTGTGCCGTTTCCGGCAATGGTCGTGATGATGCCGTTTGTCGCGACACGACGAACACGGTTGTTGTTGAAATCGGCGAAATACAAATTGCCAGCCGCGTCAAACGTCACGCGGATAGGTCGTGAAATGTTTGCCGAAATCGCCTGGCCGTTGTCGCCGGTAAACCCATTGGTTCCGGTTCCGGCGACCGTGAGCAGGGAACTGGGCGCAGGGACATTGATGATTACGCTTCTTGCTGCGCTGACATTGCCCGCATCGTCTGTGGCGGTGACGATGATTTCATTCGCTCCCGCCAGCAGTGTGATTGAAAAGTTCCAGTTCAGTGTTGGGCTGGTTCCGGTGTTGCTTCCTGTTCCGCCCTGTCCGCGATTCGAGCGCCAGGTCACGGTCGCGACGCGAACGTTATCCGTGGCGGTTCCCGAAAGCGTAAACAGGGCATTTGGTGTACTGGTCGTAGCCGCAGCCGGATTCGTGATCCTCAGGGTAGGGGAATCCAGATCAGGAACTCCCGCTTGTGTCACAGTGAAGCTGCGACCGGCGATATTCACAGTTCCAAAGCGAGTGCCGATGCCGGTGTTCGCCGTCACTTTCATTCCGACAGTGCCGTTTGATGTGCCGCCCGCGCCGGGTTGCAGCGTGATCCATGGCACGTTGCTTTCAGCTTGCCAGGCGCATCCACCCGGAGCCGCTGTCACATCAACTGTCAGATCGCTGCCAGCAGCAGCAACTGAACTGCCGGTTCTGGAAAGCCCAAAATTACAGCCGCTCATGTTGGCTGTAACTTTGAAAACACCGCGTCCATGTGTGAAGGCGTACAGGGAAGTCACACCGCCCGTCACGTTCAGCACCAAGGACTCTGTGATGACATTGGCAAAGCCTGTGTTTTCCACCGTCCAGGTCGCTCCGCCATCCAGCGAAACAAATACGCCCAGATCAGTGCCAACATACAGTCGCGCCGAATTGGAAGGATCAACGACGATGCAGTGAGCCGGAATATCCGGAATTCCCGATCCGCCGGAACCGTCAATTGATGTCCAGGATTGACCGGCATTAGTTGTCTTCCATACGTGCGCGTTACCGAAGGTTGAATACGTGGCGTAGGCGATGTTTTTATTATTGGGGTCAAACGCAACCCATGAAACGGCGCCGGTTCGTGGGCGTGCCGCAAGATCAAGGGCGGACGAAAGCGGGCTGGTTGGGCTGAGCCCCAGTGCACGCGTGGTGCGGATAATCGCTCCATCACTTAAACCGATTAGCGCATAATTGGCGTCGGTCGGCGCGACTGCCAAGGCGCTGATGATGCCTCCGCTCAGCGACACGTTTTGCGGCGATCCCAGATTATTCCAGAGTGACATTTTGTCGGAGCGGAATAGCACGCTGCCGCCTGTATAGAGCCTGGCAGGATCGCTGGGATCCATCAACATTGGCGTGATGAACGATACCGAGCCCGAAAGTCCCAGCGTGGTGATTGAAAAACTGGTGCCTGCGTCGGTGGATTTTCGAAAGTTTCCACCCTGTGTGGAAACATAAAGCGTATTGGGATTCAGAAAATCCACGGCGGAATAGCCACCATCAGCCAGGAAAATCTGTTTCCACTGGTTTGGGCCATCCGTGTCGTTGCCGCGCGGAGTTCCGTTGTCCTGTGCGCCGCCCAGATAAGTTTTGCCGTCGGGATAAACTGAGCCGTGGTAAAACTGTGTCACGCCGTAATTGTTGTTGATATTCGTCCATGTGACTTTATTGCCTGAAGAATCGCAAAACGCGCGCGGTCCGGTTGAAACTTGCGCGCGAGCATTGTCCGTTCGCCAGATTCCACCGTCATTTCCAACGAACATTTGCTGATTAGTAGTTCCGTTGAATTGGGGGTGAAACGTGATGAAATGCTGGTCAGGGTGAAGTTGGTTGGGTCTGCCATAAACAAATTGGCCGCCGGTTCCATCATAAGCAAATGCCGCCGCTCCCCAATTGGCTCCGCCGTCATCGGAGCGGAATACATCAATACCGCCTACCCAAACGCGATTAGGATCTGCCGGGTCAACCGCAATTGTCAGGTCGTACCACGATTGCCCTGTGAAAAAATCGCCCGTGCCGAATTTGCATTCGATGGCAGTGGAATCAACCACGTTCGACAAAATCGCTGTGTTGACTTTGTTGGCATCCGTGTTGCGAACCCGCGCTGTCCAGGTGCCAGTGGTGCCTCCACTGTCGGAGCGGAAAAATGCGTACAGGCCATGCTGATAGGTTCCGCTGAAGGCAGCAGAAATCGCATACACGACATTTTGATTTGACGGCGCGATGGCAATTGCCGTGCGACCCATGCCTGATTCCGTCAGCACCTGATCCCAGCTTCCGCCAGCGGCTTCAGCGGTGGTTCGTTGGTAAATCGCGCTTTGTTGCAGATTGCCGCAAGACGCAAACAAGTAGTCAGTTTGCACATCCGTTCTTGCTGCCAGATCAAGGCAGCCTCCGTTGACTGTAGAAGGCAAAACCTGCGTCCAGTTCAGCCCTTCATCCAAGGAGCGCCAGACGCCGCTGCTGGTTGCAGCATAAACTCGTTTGCTGTCGTTAGTGCTGACAATGATGTCGTTGACGAAGTTGAAATCAGCGTTTGCCGTGTTGGCCAGCCGAGACCAGGTTGCTCCTGCGTCGAGTGTTTTGAAAATGCCTGCGCCTTGCACTCTGTCCGAATTGGGAAAGCCTTCGCCTGTGCCCACATAAATTGTGTTCGGATTTTTTGGATCGAATGCCATTGAGCAAACAGCAATGTTGGCGATCAAGTCGGCGATTGGCGTCCAGCTTGCGCCGGAGTTCACCGATTTCCAGACCCCGCCAGCGACACCCGCAGCGTACATGATGTTTGGGCTGGTTGGGTTGATGATGATCGAGCGGGTGCGTCCGCCAATGTTGCCCGGGCCAAGAAAACTCCAGGTTCCCAGCCGTGGTTGCTCCGGATTTGCTTTCAACTCTTCGCGCGAGAGAAGTCGATTTTCAGCCGTTGAAAAAACCTGCATCCGCTGCATTTCATCCATTGCCTCGAAGTATCGTTCGACAGGCAATGCGGTTTCGCCTTCAGGCAGGCGCTTTTTCAAGAAATATTCCAGCGCCTTATCCGGCTGGTCGGCTTTCTTTCCGCCTTTTTTCGGGCCGGTTGTTTTGATGGCTGGCACAGAGTTATTTTTGGCCCATTGAGCAAACGCATCCGCGTTGTCTGTTTCCGGCGCGCTTGATTGCAGCGCAGCTCCGCCAATAGCTGGCGGGACTATCGTTTGAGGTTGTTGCGTTGTAGGTTTGGCTTTGGCGGTATCGGGCTTCTTTGATTTTGGTTTGCTGGCAGTTTTTGATTTCGCTTTTTTGCTGATGCGGCTGTTATCGGCTGAAACTTCAGGCATCAATCCATAAGCGGCGCCTAAGCCTACGATCAAGGCTAGTACAAAAAACGGGACAAACTTCGCTTTCAAGATTTGTGCAAGGGTCTTCATCAAATCCTCCGGGAAAGGCGCGGCTTTGCGCCATTGATTATGACTTGTGCTCTAAAAATGTTTGGTCATTTCAGAGCTTGAAATTGCCGAAGTTGAGGCGATATTGGCATTCGGTTTTTTTCTGAAGCCCGGCGAGAAGACAGGACAGGGAAGGATGGAATCTCTGCCCCAGTCTTGCCGGTACCTTATTGTCGTATGATCTCGATCAATGTGCGGAAGCTGTCTCCGTTTGAATTGGTGACGATAATAGTTGCTGTCCCTTCTGCGATTTTCGTCGGGACCATGCACATTATTTTGTCAGGTGAAACATCAAATAACTGCGCAGACTGCTGGCTCCCACTGCTGTCAGTTATCGTGACACTGACTCTGTCATATGAAAACAATTCGTTGCTGGTTGCCAGATTGGCTCCGTAGATTACTAACAGTTGGTCTGAATCATGAGGATGCATAAGGGAAACAGATAGCGTTTGTGATTCCAAACCTTCGACGGAGTAAACAGCCGGCAACAGATTGGCATCAATGTCTGCTGCTTCGCGTTGAACCGGAGCATTACCAAAGTCGAGCATCAAGGGCTGTCCTTTGCGATTGGTAATAGGAGTAAACTCGCACACCAGCAACTGTCGTTCGCCGCGAGCAATCGCTTTTCCAACTGGCATTGCCAAGGCAACTCCAATTCGTCCGCGTTCGGCCTGCGTCGAGTTGATGTGCAGCACAGCTTCATCCGCGTCCCGTCCCGCTTTTACGCTCAGTAATCGCCACTGCAAAGCGTTGAAAATCACGCTGAATCCCATCGCGTTTTCATTGCCTATCGCTTCGATTTCAACGGAGGCGGTTGCCGATAATCGGTTGTCGGTTGTCGGTTGTCGTCGTAACCGGACAGTTGGAAATTCACGAAGAATTTCAGCAACATCGAACACTTTACTGGCAATTGCTCTGCCTTTATTGCCCACCGACAACGAACTGCTTGCCGCTGTTGGCCCGCCCGCCGCAGTTGCCGGATCAAGCGCGGCTGCGTAACGCCCAGCCTGTGTCCAATCAATGATCGAAATTCTGCCGTCGCCCAGCCCGGAACGCGGCGCGCAATCGGCGCGCTGAAATTCGTTACCGGTCGCTGCTGTGTCCAGCCCGGCGACAAAGCGCCCAACCTGCACCCAATCGGTGATAGTGACGGTTCCATTGTTGTCGCCATCCGGGCGCGGCGTGACATCAGCTTCAAAGCCTTTGGTAATCGTTACCGCTCCGCCGGTAAAAGTGGCAGTCAAGGGATTGGCAGTTGTGTCGGCAACTTCTCGCTGAACGGGCTGGTCGCCGAAACCGATATTGGTCGTTCCAAAGTTGGCGTTGGCAGCTACAGAAAAAGTCACGACGACCATTTGTTGCACGCCAACGGCAAATTTCTGATTGGCAGGGAAGGCCAGGGCAATGCCAAATCGCCCTTGTGCAGCCTGGGCATTGTTGGTGTTTATCGTTGCGCCGCTCGCACCGCTGCCAAGCGTAGCCGTAGGATTGCTCAGAACCGCAGCGTCAAATGTCAAACTGAAACCTAAAGCGTTCTCGTCACCTTGCGAAACCAATTCGATGGGAACGTTAATCGTTCCTCCGACCGGGCCGCTGGCTGTTCCGACTTGAATGATTCTGGCTTGAGCGGCAATGACTTCTTTCCGCGAAGTGAAGTGGAAAATGACGGCGCTGCCGAGTACTGCACAGCAGAGCAGGAAAACGAGCTTACGGGGCTTTATCACGTTGTTCCTCCGAATCGGCTTTGTATTGCTGGATGAGTAGGAAGCTTCCATTTCCCATTTGTCGTTTTCCATTTTTCATTGGCCATCGTTGATGCGGCTGAGCAATGATAAATGACGACTGACAAACTTAGATGGAAAATGGAAGCCGAACAGAAACACAGTTGAAAAGATCAGTAACCGACTGATTTGCCATTCGCACGACTGTCGCTGCCGCCCAAACGGACGCCGGACTTGTCTTCGATCATCACGGCTTCGCAATCGCCCATATTGCTTGGACGTTCGGCGAACTTGTGACCCATCGAAGTCAGTTTCTGCATCGTGTCGGGCGAAATGCCGAAAGGTTCATGCCGGATTTCGTCCGGCATCCATTGGTGATGGAATCGCGGCCAATCAATGGCTTGCTGAATGTTCATTCCGTGATCCACGACGTTGATGATGGTCTGCGTCACTGTGTTGATAATGGTTGGCCCGCCTGGACTTCCCAGCGCAAACCAGAACTTTCCATCTTTCAAAACAATGGTCGGCGTCATGGAAGACAGCGGGCGTTTGCCAGCGGCGACGGCGTTGGCTTCGCCCTGAATCAAGCCGTACATATTTGGTTTGCCGGGTTCGGGAGCCAGATCGTCCATTTCGTTGTTGAGTAAAAAACCTGCCCCTTCGACCGTCACGTGAGAGCCATAACCGCCATTCAAGGTGTAAGTGTTCGTCACGACGTTGCCGTCTTTGTCCACCACAGTGAAGTGCGTGGTCTGTTCAGATTCATAAGGCGCCGGGTTGCCGTGTTTGATTTGTTCTGAAGTCGAAGCTTTATTCGGATCAATCGTCGCGGCCAGTTTGTCGGCGTAAGTGTGCGAAGTCAGACCGGCAACGGGAACTTTGACGAAACCCGGATCGCCCAGGAATTCGGCGCGGTCGGCAAAGGCTCGGCGCATGGCTTCGACCATAACGTGGATGGATTGAGCCGAACCCGCTCCCATTTTTTTCAAATCGTAGCGTTCCAGAATGTTCAACATCTCGATCATTGCAATGCCGCCCGAAGACGGCGGAGGCATCGTGATGATTTCGTTGCCGCGATATTTGCCGCGCAACGGAGTTCGCTCAACGGGTTTGTAGTTCTTCAAATCCTGCACGGTCATCCACAATTGGCCTTTGCCGGTCATAGCTTTGTGACGTTTCATGCTGTCTTCAATCAACTGAGCGGTTTTGCCTTCGTAAAACTCTTTCGGCCCGTTTTTGATTAACCGGTCAAATGTCGCCGCCAGGTCGGGCTGTTTGAAGATTTCATCTGTTTCATAAAGCTTGCCGCCACGCAGGAAAATTCGGTTCGATTCTGCATTGCGAGCCAGATTGCGGCTGCCGCCTCTCAGGCTTTGCTCAAGTTGATACCAAACAGGGAATCCATCCGCCGCCAGTTTGCGCGCCGGTTCCGCGACGTCAGCCCATTTCATCGTCCCATATTTTTCCAGCGCATAAGCCATTCCCGCGACGGTTCCAGGAACTCCGGCAGCCATGTGGCCGAAGGTCGAAGACTCTTTGATGTATTCGCCCTTTTCGTTCAGGTAAACGTTGCGATAAGCCGCCGCCGGAGCCATTTCGCGGTAATCCACCGTCGTCGCGGTTCCGTCGGCTTTGCGAATGACCATAAAGCCTCCGCCGCCGATGTTGCCCGCCGTAGGCCAAACCACGGCCAGAGCCAGCCCAACCGCGACTGCCGCATCCACGGCGTTGCCGCCGCGCTTCATTACATCAACTCCGACCTGCGAAGCGATCTCGCTGACCGACGAAACCATTCCATGTTTTCCGCGAACCGGCGGACGAGATGCGGCTTCGGAAGCAGGAGTTATGTCTGGGACAAGAACCGGTTTGATTGAACATGGCGCTGTAATCAGCGAAAGCAGCAGCGTCAAGCTTAGCAATAAGGAGAAAGTTTTCCGGGTTTTCATAAATTCCTTTTTGATAAATCAGGAGTTAAGTGTCAGTGGTTGCCGTTGTGATTGCTGATGTGGTTTTCGACGACGTTGATGAGGATGTTCAGCCGCTCATCAGTCTGTTTTTGAGCCTTGCCAAGTTCGGCAAGTATTTTGAACGCATTGGCACTTGCTTCTGTCAGTTGTTCCATCACTTCCTGATGAACCGATTGAACAGCCATGATTTCTTTCATTCTCTGGTCCGTAGCTGCTTGGGATTCTTTCAGCAAATCCATATCAACTGAGAATTTTGCTTGTTGTTCGACGATAAAGTTCATCGCGTTTTCCATCTGTTCTGGTGTCATAAAGTTCCTCCGGCGTAAATTCGGGGTGGCCGCTTATGGCCTGGATTCTATTGGCTGAAGGAAAAGGCGTCAATTTTCCGTTGGGTAGAGCCGAAGAAAGAAATCTTCGATATGGTTGGCAACCTCGGTTCCGCTTTCCAGCAGGTCCATGATTTGCGCGCGGCAATCTTCGGCAAATTCCTGATCGCTGATATTCATAACGCCGGGCAGGATGTTGTAAGCCGCGCCGCGAATTGCCGTCACGGCAAGTTGCGCGCTCAGCGCAAGGTCGGAAAAGCCGCTGGCGTTGCCCATTTCGTATAGCTCGCTCAGGATTTCCAGCACCTGGATTGCGCTTTCGGCAATTCGAAGCGGAACGGCAACGGCATTTTTGGTGGCTTGTTCAATCGCCATCGAACGCGACAGCTTTTCTGCGTCGGTCTCACGCCGCAACGCCATTGCGTCCAGCACACGCTCACGACCTTCCATGTCTTCCTTGAGCGCCAACTGCAAATCGGCGGTCAATTGTTCCAAACGATCCAGCATGGCAGTGATTTCATCTGCCACTGACGGTTTGTGGCTGGCCGTCATTTCGGCCACGGTCACGGCCAGTTGGGTGGCAAGGATTCCTGTGTAAGCAGCAATGCTACCGCTTTCGGGTGTCAGGTTTTCAACGGCAAATGCACTGGCGTCAATTGCGCTGAGTGGTTGCTGATTAAGGTTCGCCAGTGCTGTCGAAGAAACTGTTGGCGTGGTGCCCTGATCCAAAATGTCAGTGTCTTCGATTTCCGCATCTTCTTTCAGGCCAGCACCGATTTCAGGGAAGCTATCGGCCAAGGCAGCATGCAGTCGGTTTTCCAAAACCAAATCTTCGCTGAAGTTTTCGATTTGCAGATAAAACTCGCCACAGGCATTTAATGCTGCTTGCGGGACCAGGCCGACGATTTCACTTCCGGCGATCGCCACGCCGTAACGTTCTGCTTCACGCTTGACCAGATCGAAAGCGCGAAAGATCGGCGTCGCTTCGTAATTGACCAGATTCATCGAAACCTGCACTCGATGCCGGTTCTTGATCTGCATCGCCAGTGCTTTGACGCTTTGCAAACCTCCGCTACTGCCACGCACGGCTTTGGCGATTTTTTTGGCGATGACCACATCTTCAGTTGCCAGATTGATATTGAATGCAATCAGCGGATTACGAGCGCCAACGGCCATGGCTCCGGCAGTTTGATGAATCTGGCGCGGCCCGAAATCCGGCTTGCGATCCGGATGAAACAGAATTTCTTCGCGTATAGCCTCAAAGCCGCCTCGTCGAACGTTGGCAAGGTCAGCGCGATCAGGCCGAGTTGCCGCTTGTTCATACAGAAAGACAGGAATCCCAAGCTCTTCGGCAATTCGTTCTCCGGCTTTTCTGGCCAGATCAACGCATTCTTCCATTGTCACATTTTTGATCGGCACAAAAGGCAGCACATCCAACGCGCCCATTCGCGGATGCTCTCCGCTGTGCTGGTTCAGGTCAATCAATTCAACTGCCGTCGCGGCGGCTCGAATGGCAGCCAGCAGCACGCCTTCTGGTTCTCCCGCAAACGTAATCACAGAGCGGTGGTGGTCTGCATCCATCGTATGGTCGAGCACGGCAACGCCATCCAC
>CAZXHW010000139.1:0-12494 GCA_964639915.1 uncultured Heliomicrobium sp. | reverse complement strand
TATCCTCTGCATAAAACAACGCTTCCTTTGAATGATCTTTTAGAAGAGGTCGCGCGCGCGGGCAACCTGCTTGCTGCGGAGAAAAACATCACCTTGGAGGTCAGCAATCTGCCTGAAGCCAGTTACCGAGGGGACGCCGATTTGCTGCGGCGAATGATTCTGAATCTGGTAGATAACGCCATCAAATTTACTCCACCAAATGGCATTGTGCGCTTGCGCTTGGCGCGAGAATCAGAGCATTTCGTGATTTCCATTTCCGATACCGGCGACGGCATTCCCGCAGACGCCCAAGCCCGTGTTTTCGAGCGTTTTTATCGAGCGGATCAGTCGCGCACGCGCTCAGCGGATGTGAATGATGGAGGAGCAGGACTGGGACTTTCCATCGCAACCTGGATTGCGCAGGTTCATGGTGGCAGTCTGGAATTGGCGCACTCCAACGCTGAAGGAACAATGTTTGTGGCCAAGCTCCCTGTTTCTTCCTAGCAAGTATGTGAATCTCTCTTGTTTACTCCTCGTTTACTTTGGGTTTGATAGCCTTTCAGCGTAAGGGGGAATTATGAGCTACAAAGTAAAAATGATTACGCCGATTGTTGGAATGCTGCTTCTCTTTGGGTATGTGACGTTGGCGCTGAACCATCTGGCAGCAAACACGCGCATGAAAACGTTTACGGGCGGCAAGTTTGAAGCCTCTGGCGTCGCGTATGTTCCGGGAACTGACAGCGTACTTTTCGTTGATGACGGTCGGCCCGGCGAAGTTTTTTGGATGCAGGTTGACGAAAACGGCAATCAGGCTGGCGCTGTAAAACCAATTCGTCTGGGCGTCAGCGTGATAGACCTGGAAGGAATTACAACGGATGGCTCTCATTTTTACGTCGTCGGATCACAGTCCAAATCCAAGGGTAGCGACCGTGAAGGAATGCTGCGGTTTAAGTTCGACGCCCACCGCCAGCAAATCGAGGGAGTAGAATCCATTAGCGGCATCAAGAAGTTTTTGGCGGAAAACGTAACGGAACTTCAGGGAATGGCTGACAGGGCCTATAAAGACGGCGGCATCAACATCGAAGGCCTTGCCTGGGATGCGCGAGAAAATCGCTGGTTGTTCGGCTTGCGCTCACCCGTAATTGATGGGCATGCGCTTGTGGTGCCAGTGAAACTCCGTGAATCGCGCGGTGCATTTTCCGCCGAGAATTTGGAAGTGGTTGGTAAAAAAGCGATTCGCTTGCCGCTAAATGGCGCTGGAGTCAGAAGTATCGAATATGACGACCGCGTACAGGCGTTTCGAATTCTCACAGGGGCGGCATTGAACAACGAAAACACAAATTTCAAGCTCTGGGAGTGGAACGGAAAAGAAAGCCAACCCGCGCTTCGTGAAGTAGATAGCTTTGATCCGAAACTTAAACCGGAAGGCATCACACGAGCCACATCAGGCGGACGAAACTTCAGTTTTGTTGTCTTTGACACAAGCGGCTATTCCACTTTGGACTAATTGTTTTGATTTAGAGTGGAGCAGGTCTGAGCCTGCTCCACTGGCTAAACGACTCAACCTCAACTTCAGCCTGAACAAATCACGCAGCCGCCGCAACGAATCAATTTTGCTGGTTGACTTATCCTTCCCTGCTGGCGAAGCTATCGCCGTATGAAACGAGACGCTGCGAAGCAACCCGCATCCAATCCCAACCGCAAACATCTTGAATCGCTGATCAGCGAACTCCGTGCGCTGGAAGAAACACTGCGGCAAGGTGGCGGCCCGGACAAAATCGAACGCCAGCATAGCCAAGGGAAGCTTACCGCTCGCGAACGAATCTCCTTACTGCTCGATCCAAACACGTATTTTCAGGAAGTCGGCTTATTGATTGCGCACGATCAATACTCTGGCCAGGCTCCATCTGCGGGAGTTGTCACGGGATTTGGCCTTGTCGCCGGGCGAGAAATCGTTGTTGTCGCCAACGACGCGACGGTAAAAGCAGGTTCGTGGTGGCCGGAAACAATCAAGAAGATGTTACGCGCACAGGAAATTGCCATGCGCTGCCGCGTGCCGATTGTTTACCTGGTGGATTCCGCCGGAGTGAACCTGCCGTATCAAGATGGCGTCTTTCCCGGTCAATATGGCGCGGCGCGGATTTTCTTTTATAACTCCATCATGCGACGCTACCTGAAAGTCCCTCAGATTGCAGCAGTTATGGGGCAATGCGTTGCTGGCGGAGCCTACTTGCCCGCCCTGTCCGATGTGATTTTGATGGTTGAAGGAACTTCCTTTATGGGACTGGGCGCGCCGAATCTGGTCAAAGGCGCGATTGGCCAGAAAGTGGATGGTGAAACCTTGGGCGGCGCAAAAATGCACAACTCGATTTCCGGCGTCGCGCATTATCGCTCAAAAAATGACGAAGATTGTTTGCGGAAGATTCGCCATCTGATCGCGGAATTACCGACGCCCACTCTCAAGGCCAATATCACTGAACTTCAATCTCCTGGACGACCGGCAGCCGATTTGTATGACATCCTTCCGGCGGATCACAGAGCAACCTACGATGCGCGGGAAATGCTGAACTGCATTTTTGATCGCGATAGTTTCGACGAATTCCAGGCGGATTTTGCCAAAGAAATGATTGTCGGCCACGCGCGCATCTGCGGCATTCTGGTTGGCATCATTGCCAACAACAGAGGTTTGCTGCCTCCGCCTTCACCGGGAAAACCGCCACGATTTGGCGGAATCATTTATACCGAAAGCGCGGAAAAAACGGCTTACTTCATAGATACCTGCAACCGACACGGCACGCCGCTGGTGTTCATTCAGGATGTGTCGGGTTTTATGGTCGGCGTCGAAGCCGAACAGTCCGGCATCATTCGCGCGGGCGCTCGATTTGTCGAAGCGATGGCAACAGCGACAGTTCCCAAAATCGTGTTGACCATCAACCACGCCAGCGGAGCCGGGTATTACGCGATGGCTGGCCAAGGATTCGACCCGGATTTTATCTTCACGTTGCCGACCGGACGGATGGCCGTGATGGAAGGCGAATCGGCGGTCATGGCTCTGTTCGCCACGCAGCTTGAAAAATTGAAAGCCGCGGGCCAGGAACCGGATGAAAAGCTGAAAGCCGAAATGGATCGTGTTCGCGCAGAATACGAACGGCAGCTTGATGCGAAATTTGCTGGTGCGCGCGGCTTTGTGGATGCAGTGATTGCACCGGAGGAAATTCGCCCTGTGCTGGAACTGGCGCTGCGCACTGCACTCAACAATCCGGGGCCTCATTTAGGATTTGGAATGTAAGCGACTTTGGGATTTGAATCGGATGACATACCATCTCGATTGTTCTAACGAAGCGCTCGGCTTCAGTTGGAACGCATTCACCATCAACTAAGGAGTCATCGTTATGGTTACGTTAGAAGATGCACGCCGGGTTATTGCCGCGGCGGAAAAGAAAGCTGCGGAAATCGGTCAACCAATGAATATCGCCGTTGCAGATGGCGGCGGGAATTTGGTTGCGCACGTTCGCATGGATAAAGCATGGCTGGGCAGCGTGGATATTTCCATCAAAAAGGCTTACACCTCTCGCGCCTTCGACATTGCCACGAAAGACCTGGCGGAACACAGCCAATCTGGCGGGCAATTTTTTGGAATTCATGCTTCGAACAATGGCCGGATTATGATTTTCGCCGGTGGAATTCCGTTGAAGCGGAATGGCGAAGTGATTGGCGCAATTGGTGTCAGCGGAGGTTCAGGCGAGCAGGATCACGCTGTGGCGGAAGCCGGAGCTGCAGCGTTCTAAAGCGCTCATTTTGTTGTCCGGGGAATCGCTCTTCCCCGGACATTTCATTTCCGTGGAGGAAATTCTCTTGATCGAACTTTATTTGATGCGGCACGCAATCGCGGCAGATTTGGGTGTCGGCGGAATCATCAATGACGCTGACCGCCCGCTGACACCTGAAGGCCGAGCGAAAATGAAACAAGCCGCTGCTGGATTGAAAGAGCTTGGGTTGAAGTTCAATGTGATTTTGACCAGCCCGCTGCTTAGGTGCCGGCAAACAGCCGAAGCCGTTGCCGAAGTTTTGGAATTACAGCACCGCGTCAAGATCATCGAATCGCTTGCTCCCGGCAAAGCGTTTGCGAAAGGCGAAGGCGGCCACGCGGAAATCTTTTTAGAACTCGGCGCGTATCAGTTCGACCGCGCGTTGCTGGTCGGTCATATGCCGGACCTATCCGAACTCGCTTCATATCTGATGGCGGGCAATCGCAACCTCAACATTGAATTCAAAAAAGGCTCGCTGTGTTTGGTTGAAGTTTCCAGTCTGCCCCCTCGTGGTCCCGGACTGTTGCGCTGGTTGATGTCTCCAAAGCAAATGCGCGGTTTGAACAAAGGAAAGTAATTAAAAATGAATCCCTGGCACGACGTTGATTTGGGCGATGAAGCCCCGGAAGTGTTCCGCTGCATTATCGAAATTCCAATTGGATCAAAGGTCAAATACGAATTGGATAAGGCCACAGGCTTGTTGAAAGTGGACCGCGTGCTGTTCAGTTCGGTGCATTACCCTGCCAATTACGGCTTTCTGCCGCGAACCTATTGCGACGACAACGATCCGCTGGATGTGCTGGTTTTGGGGCAGGTTCCGGTTTTTCCGCTGAGCATCATGCGGGCCAAAACCATTGGCGTGATGCAGATGGTTGATCAGAACGAAGAGGACGACAAAATCATTCGGTTCACGCTGATGATCCTGAATACCGCGATTACAAAGACATTTCCGAACTGCCGGAATACCGCCTGAAATCTGTTCGCCGGTTCTTTGAAGACTACAAGGCGCTGGAAAACAAACAGGTCAAAGTCGAACGTTTCATGGGACGTTTCGACGCCATCAACATCATCGAACGAAGCATCAAGCTTTACGAAGATTTGAAGCCAAAACTGATTGGCGAAAGCTTCATCTAATCCTGGTCATTCTCGTCTCGCGTTTTGTTTTCAATTCCCAGCATCATTGCTATGATGCCCGCCTTCCCAACCGCAATTTTTTTCTAAAAAGGCAAAGCACGAATGTCGAAATCAAATTTCCCGGCGAATTTTTTGGTCACGGGAGCGCATGGTTTTATTGGCGCCTGGGTGGTCAAACGACTTCTGGCCGAAGGTCATAACGTAGTCATTTTTGATCTAAACTCGAACCCGCAGCGGCTGCGGCAAATTATGAGTGACGATGAAATTGCGCAGGCAAAAGTCATCGAAGCCGACATCACTGACGGCGACGCCGTTACCAAAGCCGTCGAGCAAAACGATATCAACAACATCATCCATCTGGCGGGTTTGCAGGTTCCTGTTTGCCGCGCCAACACGCGGCTTGGCGCAATGGTCAACGTTGTCGGAACGATCAATGTCTTTGAAGCCGCAAAGAACTCCGGCGGGCGAATTAACAAAGTCGTTTACGCCAGTTCCGCAGCCGTTTTTGGCGAGCCGGAAGACGGCAACCCGGTCAGCGAAAATCAGGCTGGCAGGATGACCACGCATTACGGCGCGTTCAAACAATGCAACGAAGACAATGCGCGCGTGTACTTTCTGGATAACGGCATCAGCAGCGTCGGCCTGCGTCCGCTGACGGTTTATGGGCCGGGGCGAGATTTCGGAATGACTTCTGATCCGACCAAAGCCATGAAAGCCGCCGTCGTTGGACGCCCGTTTCACATCCGCTTTGGCGGCGAAACCGATTTTCTGTTCAGCGCTGATTGCGCGGATGCGTTTATTCGTTCGGCAACAACAGAACTGACAGGTGCGCATGTGTTCAACCTTCACGGCGAAACCGTTCGCGTCGCGGCAGTCGTCGAAGAGATTGAAAAGTTGATTCCGTCAGCCAAAGGCTTGATCACCGTTGCCGCAGACGGAATCAAGATGCCTTCGGCGCTGGATGATTCGGCAATTGTCGCTGCGCTTGGCGGCGTGCCGCATACTCCGCTGGCGCAAGGCGTCAAAGAAACGATTGAGCGCTTTCAGTTTCTGCAAAGCGAAAACCGCCTGGATACTGCTGACTTAGATCAATAACTCCGTGAGCAATACGACTATGAAAGCTTTAGCTCTTTGTGCTCCGCACAAAATGGAAGTTCGCGAAATCGCCACGCCCGCTCCACAGCCAAATGAAGTGCTGGTTCGAGTTGGCGCGGTCGGTTTGTGCGGGACTGATTTTCACATCTTTGAAGGTCATGCCAACTATCGCACGGACGCAACTGGCCGTCTGGTTCCGTTGGAAGAAGAACCTCTGATTTTAGGCCACGAATTTTGCGGCATCGTCGAAGAAATTGGCAGCGCCGTAAAAGATGTAAGAGCCGGAGACTGGGTGGTTGTGGATCAAGGCTGGAATTGCCTGAGCTATCACAAGGCAGAGCTTTGCGAATACTGCGAAACGGGCGATTCGCATCAATGCGCGAACTATGCCGAACACGGCATCACCGGTTTGCAAGGCGCGCTGGCCGATTTTGTCTCGGTTCCAGCAATCAATACCGTCAAAATTGAAACCGCGCTGGCAATGGAACAAGCTGCATTGACCGAACCGCTGGGCTGCATTACGCACACTATGAACACGGTGCTGAAAACGCAGTCGCGGTATCAGTTTTCAGGCGAGAAAGAAGCCGAACGCCCTATCAAATCGGTTCTGGTTTGCGGAGCCGGACCTGCGGGATTGCTGTTTACGCAGTACCTTCGAAACGTCATTGGCTTTGAAGGCTTGCTGATTGTCAGTGAGCCGAGCGAAAAGCGGCGGCGTCTGGCCGAAGAATTTGGCGCGACGGGAATTGACCCGACAACAACCGATCTGGCCGAAGCCGTCAACGATCTGACCAAAGGCGAGCGCATTAACCTGTTGATCGAATCCGCTGGAATCGCGCCCTTGTTCAAACAGATTCCCTGCCTGATTCGCAAACAGGGAACCGTCGTCTTGTATGGGCATGGCCACCACGGCGTAGATCTGGGCGTCATGAACAACATTCAGTTCATCGAACCGACATTGATTGCGCCGACTGGCGCTTCCGGCGGCTTCGATTCCGACGGCAGGCCCAGCACCTATCGCCGCTCGCTGGAGCTAATCGCTTCCGGCAAAATCAACGTTTCAAAAATCATCACGCACCACTACCATTCGCTGGCCGATGTGCCTGCCGGATTTGCGCAGGATCATTTCGGCGCTGATTTCATCAAAGGAGTCGCGGTTTTTTCGTAGGTGACAAGTCTCAGGTGTTAGGTTGCAGGGATTGCGATGTCGTTTCGCAAACTGACACCACGACACCTGCAACCTGTAACCTGCAACCTACAACCTTATGAATAAAACAAAACTGTCCATCATCGTCGCCCTTTCGCTTTTCATCGTCCTCGCTATTACAGCTTGCAACAAAGGCGCTGGCAACAACGCTTCCAGCAAAAAGAAAATTGCTGTTATCCCCAAAGGCGTCTCGCACTTCTTCTGGCAAAGCGTCAAATCGGGAGCCGACGCCGCCGGCAAAGAATTGGATGTTGAAATTATCTGGAAAGGCCCCGCGACCGAAACTGATATTTCCGGCCAGATCAATATCGTCGAAGACATGATCAATCGTCGCGTTGACGGCATTGTGCTGGCGCCGTCCCACGGAGATTCGCTGGTTCCGATTACCGAACGCGCGCAGCGGGAAAATATCCTGGTGACAATTTTCGACTCCGGTATTTCGACTGATAAGTATGTTTCGTACGTTGCCACAGACAACCGGCAAGGCGGCGTGCAGGCAGCCAAACGAATGGGCGAAAAGCTCGGCGGCAAAGGCAAAGTCGCGATTCTGGGCGTCAAGAAAGGCTCGGTTTCGACCGATGAACGCGAAGAAGGATTTCGCGACACGATCCTGAAAGAATTCCCGGGCATCACCCTGATTCCGATCATCTTCTACGGCGAATCACTCGCCACCAAATCTTTGTCAGTAGCCGAAGATATCCTGACAGCGAATCCCGATTTGGCAGGAATCTTCGCTTCGAACGAAACGTCATCCGTGGGAGCGGTCAATGCCATCCGCCAGCGGAATCTGGCGGGCAAAGTCACACTGGTTGGATTTGATTCCAGTCCTGATCTGGTTCGCAGCATTAAAGAAGGCGGCATTGATTCGCTAGTGCTGCAAGACCCGTACAAGATGGGATATGAAGGCGTCAAAACCATTGTGGACAAACTGGCTGGCAAAACTCCTGAACGTCGCATTGACACTGGCGTCAAGCTGTTGACCAAAGACAACCTGGACACCCCGGAAATGCAGCGACTGATCAAATAACCCTTTTCGGAGCGAGGTATGCCACAAGCGTCGTTTCTTGCTCACATAACGATCATCATTTTAGTTGCGCTCCTTGCTGTCGCGTTCATCGCCGCAGTTCGCAACTCTGGCGGTCGCGACGAATCCGGCACGGAAAAGCTGTACTGGGTTGGAATCGCTGGATTGATCATCACATTGTGGCTGGGAACATCCGCTTTGATTGCGAATTCAGGCATTTTGCTGGAATTCACTCGCCGACCGCCGCCGTTTGTGTTGATGGCGTTTGGTTTTACGGCGGCAACGGCGATCTTGGCACTTTCGCCTGTCGGCACGCGTTTGGTGAAAGGCGTGACTATCGGTTGGCTGATTGGCTTTCAGGCGTTTCGTATTCCGGTGGAACTATGGCTGCATCGGTTGTACCAGGAAGGCGTCACGCCAGTACAGATGACTTACTCTGGCCGGAATTTCGACATCATCTCCGGCCTATTGGGTTTGGCGCTGGGGTTGTGGGCATTGAAAAGCCAGCCACCACGTTGGGCGATCTGGCTGTTCAATCTTGTCGGCTTGGGCTTGCTGATTAACATCGTTACCGTAGCAATTCTTTCCACGCCGACGTCTTTGCGCCAGTTTTTCAACGAACCGGCAAATACGTTCGTGGCTTATTGGCCTTTCGTCTGGCTTCCGGCGTTTCTGGTGCAAGCCGCCTGGTTCGGCCATTTGCTGGTTTTCCGCTGGCTTAGAACAACGGTGAGAAGTTGATTCGCACCGTCTCCCCGACATATCTTTCGCTCATCAAATATCGAAAAGGAGTTCACGATATGAGCACAGCAGAAATCACGATCGAGCAAATTCTGAATCTTGCTCAAACCCTAAAACCAACAGATCGAAAGCAATTGATCGCGCGCTTGATGACGGAGAGTTCGCCAGTAAAGCCAGAGTCAGCGACTCCACGCCGCCCTTTACGAGGATTGCTCGCCGATCTGGGCCCGGCTCCATCTGCTGAGGAAATTGATGAAGCAAAGCGTGAGATGTGGGGCAACTTTCCACGAGAGGATTTTTGATGATTCGCGCGGTTGCCGATACACATGCAATCCTCTGGTATTTATACAACGATCCACGCTTATCGGTGGCTGCTGGCGCAATGATGGACGCAACAGTAAAAGCTGGCGATGAAATTGCTATCTCGTCAATTTCGCTGGTAGAAATTGCTTATTTGATCGAAAAGAATCGTATTCCTCTCGATGCGTTTGATCGCGTCGTCGCTGAACTGAACACGCCCGGTTCCAACCTGCATGAAATCAATTTGAACCAACACGTCGCAGATTCTTTGCGCCAAGTCGCTCGCTCGCAGGTTCCTGAAATGGCGGATCGAATCGCCGCAGCGACAGCGTTGATGTTCGGAGTTCCCGTCATCAGCCGCGACAGTAAAATTACAGCTTCATCAATCGCAACCATCTGGTGAAAACGTGACAATGACTACTTCTACTGCGCTGGAAATGCGCGGCATCTCAAAATCATTTTCAGGCAATACGGTTCTGGCCGACGTGAACATCACAGCCAGGGCCGGTGAAGTTCTGGCATTGCTGGGCGAAAACGGCGCGGGCAAATCCACGCTGATGAAAATTCTGGCCGGAGTTCACCAGCCGGAAACGGGTGAAATTCTAATTGATGGCCAGGCGGTGAAATTCGCTCGCCCGGCAGATGCGCTCAGCGCTGGCATCGCGATGATTTATCAGGAGCTATCGCTTGCGCCGCACCTGACGGTCGCCGAAAACATCTTTCTGGGCCGCGAACCGCTCAAAGTTTCTTTGCTGGGCTTTATCAACGACCGTGAATTGAACGAACGCGCCAAAAAGCTGCTCAGCGATTACGGCTTTAATCTGAATCCGAAAGCGCGCGTTGGCAGTCTAAGCGCCGCCGACCGCCAACAAGTTGAAATCACGCGCGCCATTGTCGAAGCCAAACGCGTGATCGTGATGGATGAACCGACTTCTTCGCTGACTGACAGCGAAGTTAAAGAACTGTTCCGGTTGATTCGCGATCTGAAAAAGCGAGGCCTGGCGGTGATTTATATTTCTCACCGCTTGGAAGAGCTGGATGAAAT
Source organism: uncultured Heliomicrobium sp. (assembly GCA_964639915.1). Lineage (GTDB taxonomy): Bacteria > Acidobacteriota > Blastocatellia > RBC074 > RBC074 > RBC074. Next base: position 2,160 of record CAZXHW010000139.1, on the reverse strand, counting down.
TGCTGACCGAGTAACGATTTTGCGCGATGGCAAAGAAGTGTATTCGGGCGTTTGGGGCGACATCACAACTGACGAAGTCATCAAACACATGGCCGGACGCGAATTGAAGGAAATTTTCCCGCCACGCAAAGCCAGCACCGGCGAAGTGAAACTGCGCGTTCGCAATCTGACGCTGCTTCCGAAATTCGACGGCATCAGCTTTGAGGCTCGTGCTGGCGAAGTCGTGGGCATCGCTGGCTTGGCGGGAGCGGGTCGCACCGAACTGGTCGAGGCGATCTTTGGTGCGACGCATGCGACCAGCGGCGAAATTGAACTCAACGGCGAAAAGATTCTCTATTCGCAACCCAGCAAGTCCGTTCCGCTGGGGTTGAGCCTGCTGACCGAAGATCGCAAACGAACCGGTTTGTGTTTGAATCTGCCGCTGGCGACAAACATCACGCTGGCCAACACGCGCGCCTTGGTCAAAAGCGGGCGGCTGCAAGCCAAACTCGAAACCTCTACAGCGCAAAACTTCATTCAGAAGCTGAACATTCGCCCGCCTGCTCCGGCAAAACCCGTTGGCCGATTGAGCGGTGGCAATCAGCAAAAATCCTTGCTGGCGCGATGGCTTTTCGCCAACAGCCAAGTTTTCCTGCTGGACGAACCCACGCGCGGCGTAGACGTTGCTGCTCGTTCGGAAATTTACCGCGAGGTCAATGAACTGGCCGAAGCCGGAGCCGCCGTCGTCATGGTTTCTTCAGACTTGCCGGAACTACTGGGAATGGCCGACCGAATCCTGGTAATGCGGCGCGGAAAACTGGTAGCGGAATTGGACGCCCGACAAACAACCCAGGAAGAAGTTCTGAAATACGCAGCAGTTGAAGAAAGCTGATTGCACCTGCGTCTTGACCAAATTTACTCAAGAAATTCTCTTTACCGCCAAAACGCACAGAAGCGGAAAGTTTCGCAGAGTTTTTCTCCGCATTTCCTCGGCGTTTTTTTGCGTCTTTGCGGTGAAGGTTTGACACTCGTATCAGTAAAACAAAAAGGAAGCTTATGACTACTCTTTACCCCGCCGCTCGTCGCCTGCTGTTGATCTTGCTCATAGCTGCTACGTTTACTTTTGCCGCTTTCGCGCAAAGCAAACAGCAGATGGATGAAGAGTTTGCCAAATCCGTCAAGGAATGGACGACCAAGCCGGAGTTCATCAGTCCGCTGGTGGATCACCTGCCCAAGGTCGCCGGGGTTCCGGCTCCAAAAGATGTGCTGGGGTATCACATCGGCACGCCGCAAAAGCTGACCCGCACGGCGGACAGCTATCGCTATTACCGTGCGCTGGAAAAAGCTTCGCCGCGCGTCAAGGTTATCAACATTGGTCAAACTGACGAAGGTCGTGAATGTCTGGTCGTCTTCGTGGCCAACGAACAGACGATCAAAAACCTGGAAACCTATCGCGGTTATCTGGCTCAATTGGCCGACCCGCGTAATCTCAATGAAGCGCAAGCGCAGGAAGTCATCGCCAAAGCCAAACCGATTTATCATTTCAGTGGAGGTTTGCATAGCGCGGAAACCGGCCCGCCGGAAATGCTGATGGAACTGGCGTACCGGCTGGCAGTTGAAGATTCGGCGATCATCAACGCCATCCGCGATAACGTGATTGTGTCCATCACTCCGGCTGCTGATCCGGACGGGCGCGACCGCTACGTTGACTGGTATTACCGCCACAAACTGGACGAAGCCAATGAAAACGATTCGATGGGCGGACCGCCGTACTGGGGCAAATACATCTTCCACGACAACAATCGAGACATTAACTATTCGCAAGTGACGATGCGGAATCTGTTGAATTGGTACCTGCAATGGCATCCGCCGATCATGCACGACCTGCACGAATCGGTTCCGTTTATGTACACCTTCAGCGGCCAGGCTCCGCAACAGCCTGGACTTGATCCGATTTTGTATGGCGAACTTCCGTGGTTTTCGAACTTCGAAATGGCACAAATGATCAAGTACGGGATGCCTGGAGTCTGGACGCACGGCTTTGTGGATATGTGGTCGCCGGGGTATCTGGCGTTTATGTCCTCCAACCAAAACGTAATGATCCGGATGTATTAAACCTTCGGCAAGGGCGTAGCCAACACGATGAAACGTCTTGTCGCTCCGCCATAAGGCACTGGTGCC
>CAZXHW010000138.1:0-12504 GCA_964639915.1 uncultured Heliomicrobium sp. | reverse complement strand
ACGGGTCAATTACAACATCCGTCACGCCAGTATTTTCGCTGATCGAAAGCACGGCTTTCCAGGTTTTGCCGCCGTCGGTGGTTTTGTAGAGTCCACGATCTCCTCCCGCTGACCACAACGGGCCTTGCGCGGCGACATACACCGTTTTGCCGTCGCGCGGATCAATGGCGATGCGGCCAATGTGTTCGGACTTTTCCAGTCCCACCTTGCGAAAGCTTCTGCCGCCATCTTCGGATTTGTAAACGCCATCGCCATAACCAACGCTGCGTTGGCTGTTGCGCTCGCCTGTTCCCACCCAAACAACAGAAGTATCTTTCGGGTCCAGCGCCACTGCGCCGATTGAGAAGGAGCCATAGTTATCAAAGACCGGCGTCCAGGTGGTGCCGCTATTGACGGTTTTCCAGACTCCGCCTGAAGCGACGGCAATAAAGAATTTCGTGCGGTCGTTGGGATCAACAGCAAAGGCAATCACGCGGCCCCCGACAACTGATGGACCAATCGAACGAAACCGAAGCCCGCCGAATGTCGGCGTAGACATTGGATCAGACGGACGCTCTGGGCCACCTTCGGCGCCTTGAGCGCCAGCGGGCGGTCCGCCCTGCCCGCCGCCCCTACGCCCTTGCGCGTGAGTGGAGAAAAGCGCAACGGTAAAGAATAGGACTATAAGCGATAGTATCTTCAGATATCTCACGGTAATGATCTCCTAAGTGTTTTAGCTAAAAAACGAAACTCACTACGAATTCCCGCCAGCAGATTTGCTCAAGCAGGATAGGCAGCCTGTTCGTTTGCAGGCTGCCTTTACACAAGCCAGTACTTCTCAGATTTGTCCAAAAGAGAGAGGAGGTTCTATTACTTCACCGGGTTCGGCGGATTCAAATGTCCCGCCAGAAAGCGCCAGATTTCCGCTCGCGATTCTTTGGCCAACTTGGTGTCAATACGATTGAAGATGTGGCCGCCCGGGGCGTTTTCGTAAATCTTGTAGTCGAACTTTTTGCCCGCGGCTTTCAGTGCGGTAATCAGATGTTCGACTTCCAGCACGTTGACGTCTTCGTCGTTGGTGTTCGTGTGAATCAGCAACGGCGTTTGCAGCTTTTCAGCATTCCAGGCTGGCGAACGGCGTTTGTATTCGTTGACATTTTGTTCGGCGGTTTTGCCGATGTGGTAAGGCGCTGAAAACAGGTCACGATAGCTCTGCGTTTTGTAGCCCATGCGCGCGACGATGTCGCTGACGGGAACTCCGGCATAAGCGACTTTGTAATCCTGTGGCCAGTTGAAAATGTTCATCAGCGTAATCATTCCGCCGTGGCTCCAACCCAGAATGCCCACGCGCTGCGGATCAATGTTCGGATGGTTTTCCACCATCCATCGCTTACCAGCCAACACGTCATCGTTTTCCAGTCCGCCGTAATCAATCAATTGCCAGAACCCGCGACCATACCCAGTGCTGCCTCTGTAATCCGGGGCGATGATGGCGTAGCCCTGTTCGACAAGTTCGCGGATGACGTGAAACGAAGAGTTGTTGAAATCGCCGTGAACTCCACCGTGTACATAAACCAGCAGCGGCAGTTTGGCAGTGGCGAACTTTTTCGGAATAAAGGTGAATGCGCGAATAATGACCGGATTGGTTGCGCCTTGCCCTGTCGGATTTGGAATGACGCGTGGCGGCGGACCTGTGTAGGTGACTTTATCAACAAGCGCGATGTCGTCCATCCGGCGAAACCACATCAAATCGTCAATGTCTTTTGCCAGGGTTTCTTGCAGTGTCGTCAGACGTTCTTCTAATGCGCGCATACGCTGCAAGGTAGGATCTTCAGACGCTGCTCGCTCTTGAGCCAGGCTGGGTGTAGTTAGAATTAGTGAGAGACAAAGCAAGCTTAGCAAGCGCTTCATCAAAACTCTCCTTTGGATTGAATTCGCAGATTAGGTGCAGGTGCGGACGAACAATTTAACGCAATGGGAAAGACGCGCCAAGTGGAGCTTGGTTACAAATTTGATGACGGCAGAAATCTCCAGCCGTCATCGTTACCCGTCAAGCCCGCTCATCACCAGTTCGGCCAAGGAATCAGCAAAACCGGGCGTCAACGGAGCGTGACCTGCCAGCAAGCGAAAGTAGATTGGGCCGTAAAGCGCATCCAACAAGACGTCGGCGTCCACATCTTTGCGGATTTCGCCGCGTTCCTTGCCTCGCTGAATGACCTGGCGGGCTTCGTCGCTGCGCTGTTCGATCCAGCGGGCGCGAAATGTTTCGGCCATTTCCTTATCGAATCGCCCATTGGCAATTAACGTGGCAATTTTGCAACCGGTCGGCCCATTGAATTCTTTGACCAGCTTCCGCATTTGCCGACGAATGTCTTCCCGGACATTTCCCGTATCAGGGAAGCAGCCAATAGGCGATATGTCCTCAAAAAATGCGTCCAGGACAATGCTGGATTTGTTTGGCCAGCGCCGATAAATGGTTGTTTTGCCAACACCTGCGCGCGTGGCAATCCCTTCAATCGTCAAATTTTCAAAGCCGATTTCATCTACCAGCTCGCGGGCGGCTTTCAGGATGTTCTGGTGCGCCAATGGACACCTAGGACGTCCAGGCTGCTTCGCTTCGCAGCCTTCGTCAAAACTTTCTTCCACTTGTGCTGAAATTCTGCTTGACACTTTGTCGTCTCCCACGTATTTTTCAAATCGAAACGTAGCGTATCGTAATTGTCGTTTTCAGGCAAGAGTTATTAACCAGGGCGACGAGACGATATGAAAAAGTGATCAAAAAAACCAATGGAGGGAACAATGAGTACGAAAAAAATTGCGCTAGTGACTGGAGCGAATAAAGGAATCGGACTGGAAACCGTACGTCAATTGGCTGCGAAGGACGTCACTGTTTTACTGGCTGCAAGAGATGAAAAACGCGGCGCTGAAGCCGCCAACAAACTGAAGGGCGAAGGTCTGGATGTGCAGTTTCTGCAACTGGATGTGAACGACACCGCTTCTCAAGACAACGCGACGAAATTCATCGCTGACAAATTCGGTAAGCTGGATATCCTGATCAACAACGCTGGTATCGCCCAGGATTTTCAAGTGCCTGCTTCGGAAGGCACTTTAGAACAATGGCGCAATACGTTTGAAACCAACGTGTTCAACTTGGTGTCGTTGACGCAGAAACTGTTGCCACTGGTCAAAAAAAGCGACGCCGGACGCGTTGTCAATCTGACCAGCATTCTGGGATCGCTGGCCCTGCATTCAGATCCAACCTCGCCGATTGCCGGATCTTCAAGTTCAGGTTCAGCTTACAACGCCTCGAAATCGGCGTTGAATATGTTCACCGTGAATCTCGCGAACGAGTTGAAGGGCACCACGGTCAAAGTCAACGCCGCGCATCCAGGCTGGGTGAAAACCGATATGGGCGGTGAAGCCGCTCCGCTGGAAGTCGGAGACGGCGCAAAGACTTCAGTTCAATTGGCCACCTTGCCGAACGATGGGCCAACTGGCGGTTACTTCCACTTGGGACAAACCCTGCCCTGGTAATCCAACCATAATTTTCAAAACGAACGTGTTTTCTGCTCTGTGCAAAACAAAGACTGGTGAAACCCAGTCTCTGTTTTGCCTGTGGCATTACGTTTTTGCTTATTTTCAAAGGATTAAAGCAATGGAATACAGATTACTTGGTGGTTCCGGTTTGAAAGTTCCTGTGCTTAGCTTTGGCACGGGAACTTTTGGTGGTGGAAACGAATTCTTCAAAGCTTGGGGCAGCAGCGATGTCGCCGAAGCCCGGCGGTTGATTGACATCTGCCTTGAAGCAGGCGTCAACCTGTTTGACACAGCAAACATTTATTCCAAGGGCTTATCGGAAGAGATTTTGGGGGAAGCCCTCAGTGGCCGGCGGAATGAAGTCCTGATTTCGACCAAAGCCACATTTCGCATGGGCGATGGACCGAATGATCTTGGCTCTTCGCGCCATCACCTGCTTCGTTCTGTCGAAGACAGTTTGCGCAGGTTGAAGACGGATTACATAGACATCTATCACCTGCACGGTTTCGACGCGCTAACGCCCATCGAAGAAGCCGTGCAAACGCTGGACAGCTTGGTGCAAAGCGGCAAGGTGCGTTATATCGCCGCTTCCAATTTTTCCGGCTGGCATCTGATGAAATCACTCGCTATTTCGGAAAAGCACGGATGGGCGCGGTACGCGGCGCATCAGGTTTACTACTCCTTGATCGGGCGAGAGTACGAATGGGAGCTGATGCCGCTGGGATTGGATCAAAAGGTTTCGGCGCTGGTTTGGAGTCCGCTGGGCTGGGGACGCCTAACTGGCAAGATTCGCCGCGATCAACCGCTGCCCGCCGAAAGCAGGCTTCACAAGACCGCTGATTTCGGCCCACAAGTTCCCGACGAATATCTGTACAAAGTCGTAGACGCACTGGATGAAGTAGCCGCCGAAACAGGCAAGACGGTTCCACAAATTGCATTGAATTGGTTGTTGCAGCGTCCGACAGTGGCCAGCATTATTATCGGTGCACGTAACGAAACGCAGTTGCGACAAAACCTCGCTGCAGTTGGTTGGAATTTGACGGCGGAACAAGTCGCGAAGCTGGATGCTGCCAGCGACATAACGCCGATTTATCCGTATTGGCATCAACGCCAGTTTGTTGAGCGAAATCCCGTTCCGGTCAACATCGGCACAAATTAAGAATGAGCGGGAATCAAGTAAGGAGAAGGAGAAAATTATGAAGCTGAATAATAAAGTTGCAGTGATCACAGGTGGCAATAGCGGTATTGGCTTGGCCACAGCAAAACGGTTTGTTGCCGAAGGCGCTCAGGTGTTCATCACCGGACGCCGTCAAAAAGAACTGGATGCGGCGGTCAAAGAAATTGGCGGAAACGTTATCGGGATTCAAGGTGATGTATCGAAACTGGCTGACCTGGATCGGTTATTTGAAACCGTCAAACGGAAAGCTGGCAGAATTGATGTTCTGTTCGCCAATGCCGGTGGAGGCGAATTTGCCCGACTGGGCGAAATCACCGAAGAGCACTTCGACAAGACGTTCAACATCAACGTCAAAGGCCTGCTCTTTACCGTGCAAAAAGCTTTGCCGCTGTTGCCGGATGGCGCTTCCATCATCTTGAACGCTTCAATCGTATCCATCAAAGGCCTGGAAAACTTCAGCGTGTACAGCGCGACCAAGGCAGCGGTGCGATCGTTTGCCAGAACCTGGACCAGCGATTTGAAACAACGCCAGATTCGGGTCAACGTCATCAGTCCCGGACCGATTGAAACCCCAGCGGTGGATGGGTTGGCGGCTCAAGTTAATGTTCAGGCTGACCAGCTAAAGGCGGGCTTGGTAGCTGGTGTGCCACTTGGACGAATTGGAACGTCAGACGAAATTGCAAAAGCCGCGGTTTTTCTGGCTTCTGACGACAGCAGCTTTATCGCAGGCATTGAGTTGTTTGTGGATGGTGGAATGGCGCAAGTTTAAGACGTCATGAACTGATTGCCTTTTCAGCGGATCAGAGTGCATTCTTAGGCGTCAAAAGTTGAGGGCAGTTACAGACTGTAACTGCCCTCAACGAACATACCAACAACTACGAGGAGATTTCATGCCAACACATAAAGCAGAAGCGGAATGGAAGGGAAACCTGATGGAAGGAAGCGGACGACTGGCTGTCGGCAGCGGCGCTTTTGACGGTCCGTATTCTTTCAAGTCGCGATTTGAAGAAGGCCAAGCCGCCACCAACCCGGAAGAATTGATCGGCGCAGCGCACGCTGGATGCTTCACGATGGCTTTGACAGCACAACTTTCCCGCGCAGGGCTCAATCCGACGCGCATTCACACCAACGCAAAAGTGAAACTGGAAAAGGTCGGCGAAGCCTTTGCGATTACCAAAATTGAACTGGAAACCGAAGCCGAGATTCCAGGCATTGACGATGCGGCTTTTCAGGAAGCTGCGCTGAATGCCAAGAATGGCTGTCCGGTATCAAAAGCTTTGGCGGGCACTGAAATTCATCTGACCGCCAAGCTGGTTTGATGTTCCGACGATAAACTTTGTCAGCGATCAAAGAGCAGACAGGCTTCAAGCAATTTGAAATTGTTTGAAGCCTGTCTTTTTTCGTTTGGCGAGTTTTACAGAATTCGGCTTCACGGCTACACTCCGCCGCCATGAACTGGACACAAGTTTACGACCCTCTACACTGGTGGCCGCTTTCAACCCTGGTTGCCGCCATTCCTATTATTATTCTGTTTTATCTGCTGGCCGTCAGGGGCACAGCGCCTCAATGGGCGGCGATGATTTGCGCCGCGCTGGCAATCATTGTGGCCAGCGCCGTTTTCACGATGCCGATTGCAATGGCTGCCATGAGCTTTGTTTTCGGCGCAGCGTTCGGATTGAAGATCGCCTGGATCGTCGTGGCCGCGGTGTTTCTGTATGACATTTCAGTCGTCACGGGCCAGTTCGAAATTATGAAAGATTCAGTTGCCGCGATTTCCCAGGACCGGCGACTGCAGGCGTTGCTGGTGGCTTTCGCCTTTGGAGCTTTTGTCGAAGGTTGCGCAGGATTCGGCGCGCCAGTAGCGATTTCAGGCGCGTTTATGATTGGATTGGGCTTCGATCCTTTCAATGCAGCAATTCTCAACCTGATCGCCAACACTGCACCGGTAGCTTGGGGATCAATTGGAACTCCACTGAACACATTGGCCGCTGTGACCGGATTGCCGCTTTCTGATTTGTCCGCAATGACCGGGCGCATCTTGCCGTTTACTAGCATGATCGTTCCGTTCTGGCTGGTGCGTGTGATGTCTTCGTGGAAGGCGACGATCGAAGTTTTGCCCGCAATTCTGGTTTGCGGAATCTCGTTCGCCATCACGCAGTTTCTGTGGTCAAACTTTGTGGACAGCAATCTGGTTGATATTGCTTCGGCAGCAGCTTGTTTACTGACAATGCTCATCTTTCTCAGATTTTGGCAGCCCAAAACGATCTGGCGCTTCAAACACGAAGCCGCCGCGATCAAACCCCATGAACACAAGAAATATACGCGCGCAGAAGTTTTTCGCGCCTGGATGCCGTTTTTGATTTTGACCGTCTTTGTTTTGTTGTGGGGATTGCCTTCGATCAAAGACACCTTGAATCGCGTGACGACGCCTTCCTTTGCGGTGACTTTGCCGGACGGAAAGCCTAGACCAGGCCCACCGGGTTGGGACGTGCCATTGTTGCACAATCACGTTTACCGAGACGCCCCTGTCGTTCGCGAATCCACGCCGGAAGCCGCTCGGTATGATTTCAACTGGCTGACAATGACCGGCACGGCAGCTTTTCTGGCTGCGCTGGTTTCGGGTTTGCTGCTTGGGTTGAAGCCGAGGCGACTTTTCAGCATCTTCTTTGGCACTTTGCATCGAATGCGGTTCGCCGTGCTGGCGATTGTGTGCATGCTCGGACTCGGGTTTGTCACACGCTATTCCGGCATGGATGCTGTGCTGGGGCTGGCCTTCACGAAAACCGGCTGGCTGTTTCCATTCTTCGGGACATTTTTAGGCTGGCTTGGCGTTGCCCTGACTGGCAGCGACACATCCTCAAATGCCTTGTTCGGCAGCCTGCAACGCATCACGGCCGAACAATTGAACATTGACCCGATCTTGATGGCTTCGGCGAACTCGGCTGGCGGAGTCATGGGGAAGATGATTGATGCGCAGTCAATTGTTGTGGCCACTGCCGCTACAGGGCAGGTTGGCAACGAAGGTAAAATCCTTCGCGCGGTAATGTTGCACAGCATCATTCTGGCGGCCATTGTCGGCTTAATCGTCATGATATTTGCTTACGTGCTTCCACACTTAGTTCCGCACGGATTGAGCTTCGTAAAATGATTGCAGCGAAGACGGGCTGAATCCAATCACAAAAAGCATAGAAGTCGCAAAATTGAATTGAGGTTGCCCACGAATTCCTTTTGTGGCTTCTGTGCTATTTGTGGTGAAAGATGTGTTTCGATTGATGCCCATCCGTCAATCATTTTGCCTTTGTGCTGCCAGCCAGAATCTTTTCTCTTCCGGTCAAATACAACAACACGATCAATACAACGAACGGAATCAGTGAAAGCAAGTTGGCATTTGGGCCGCTAAAGAAGGGATTGCTGGTATTGGCCCAATGCTCAATTTTGACATTGGTGTCGGTCAGCACTCCGGCCAGAAACGCGATGATGATTCCTGCAATCGCTCCGCCAGCAATGTAGCCTGAAGCCATCAACACACCCGGACTTTTATCGGTTTCCGCAACGAATTGTTCCTCAGTAAGATTTCGACTGGCGTACCGTTTGCGCAACCACAAATCCACCAGCCAGCGAATCATGCCTCCGATGAAAATCGGCGATGAAGTCGAAAGCGGCAAGTACACGCCCACAGCAAAGGCCAGCGACGGCACGGCGGCGCATTCCAGCATGACGGTAATCATCGCTCCTAGTAGCACCAGCGCCCACGGCAGTTTGTGGTTCAGAATGCCTTTGATGATGTAAGACACCAGCACGGCTTTGGGCGCGTCGAACTTCGGCACTGAAGATCCGTCAGGACGCTCCTTGTACGCGCCATTGATGCCTGGATCAACCAAATAAACCGGTACACCCTGATCGTTGACCAGATATTTTTTCGAGTCGCCATTTTCGTCAGTGTGATGCCAGACCAGGTAAGAGCCACCGTCTTCACGGGCTTGGGGACCTTTCAGCGATTCGCGCTCGGTTAGTTTCGACGTATCGGCTTGTAACACAACCGCGGCGGGTTGCTGCTGTTTCATGTAAACCGTGCCGGTGTCGTTCAGTCTGAGCAAAATCGGCCCCAGCACAATCGCCGAAGCCAACGAACCGAAGAGGATTGCCAACTGCTGATACTTCGGCGTGGCTCCAACCAGAAAGCCGGTCTTTAAATCCTGGGAAGTCGTCCCGCCGTTCGAAGCTGCGATGCAAACGATGGCTCCAACCGAAAGCGCTGTGACGTAATACGCGGGTGAAGTCCAGCCGACGACTAGGAAGATCAAACAGGTCAGCAGCAGTGTCGCATACGTCATTCCTGAAATCGGATTTGATGATGAACCGACTTCGCCCGTCAGCCGCGAAGAAACCGTGACGAACAAGAAGCCGAAAATAACAATCAACAGCGCACCCATAAAATTCATGTGCAGGCTGCGAAAAGCCATAATCATCACCATCAACACTACGATGCCAATGATGACCCATTTGATGGGGACGTCTTGTTCAGTGCGTGGCAGCTTATTTTGATTCCTTGTCTGAGAGCCGCGCAGGTCGCTCAGCCCGCTTTTGATGCTGCCCCAAATTACTGGCATGGAACGGACGACGCTGATGATGCCTGCCGCCGCAACCGATCCGGCGCCGATGTACAGAACGTACGCGCTGCGAACTTCGTCCGGCGACATATCGCTAATCAGGGTAGTGGCAGGGGCCAACGGAGCGCTCAGCGAATCACCGAAAAATTTGATGGCCGGGATAAGTACCAGATAAGCCAGTACGCCTCCGCCAACCATCAGCCCTCCAATGTATGGCCCGATAATGTACCCGACGCCCAGCAGTTCCGGCGAGATTTCCGCTGACAGCGAACCTCCCTTGAACGGAGCGCCAAAAATCCGTTCGGGGACTTCTTTCCACATCTTGAAAGCAGACATCAGCGACTTGTACGCCAGCCCAATGCCAAAACCGGTGAAGATAGTCTTCGCGCCAATTTTGGTTTCGCTGATTTCAGCAGTGCCTGCTTTTTCTGCTTCGCGCAGAGACTCGTCGTCAGCGCCAGCCTTTAAAACTTCGGCGCAAGCAGTACCTTCCGGATATTTCAGCACGCCGTGTTGCTGCACGATCAAGGCTCGGCGCAACGGAATCATCATCAGAATGCCCAGCAACCCGCCAAGCACTCCAACCAGCATGACGTTCAGAATTTCCAGGTTGAAGCCCAAAATCATGATCGCAGGCATTGTCGCTCCGAACCCAAAAGCGATGGATTCGCCAGCCGACCCCGCGGTTTGCACGATATTGTTTTCCAGAATCGTCGCATTGCGCATTCCGAATTTTGACAGCAGCCGAAAGATCGTGATCGAAATGACAGCGACCGGAATCGAAGCGCTGACCGTCAAGCCGGTTTTCAGCACCAGATACAGTGACGAAGCGCCGAACACGATTCCCAGCAACGTGCCGAAAATCAGCGGCAGCACGGTCAATTCCCGCAAATTGGTTTTGTCTGGGATAAACGGTCGAAACGTCGTTGAAGATTGATCGGAAGAATGGTTCGCAGCCATGCGCGAGTCTCCTTGTTATGCGTTGAATCGAAATTAGGTGGTGACGAACTTTACAGGATTCATTGACTGCGGCAAAGCGACACCCTCCCTCAATTCACAAATTCCCTCAGTCTGATGAATGAAATTGACCTGCGGAAACCTGTGCTAAAAAAATAGCATTCACTGCTTGACGGTTCTTAAGCGAGGTGCTAAAAATCCAGCATCGAGATGCTAGAAAGTTAGCATCGGGGAAATTCGCAAGAGTGCACTCGTCTCACAAGGAGAGCTAGAAGCAAATATGAGCGGTAATTCTCACCACCACTTGAGCCGCCGGGAACGGCAAATCATGGATGTCATTTATCAGCGCGGGCAGGCGACTGCCGCGGAGGTGCAGGAAAATATGCCCGACCCGCCAGGCTATTCTGCTGTCCGCGCAATGCTGCGGCTGCTGGAAGAAAAAGGGTACCTGCATCATGAGCAAGATGGACCCCGATACATCTTCAAGCCGACGCTTGCCCGTGAAAAAGCTAGAAAATCTGCGCTAAAGCAAATGCTGGAAACCTTCTTTGACGGTTCGACCGAACAGGCTATGGCTGCTTTGCTAAATTTATCCAAGTCAAAATTGAGTGACGAAGAGCTTGACCGGCTTTCACAGATGATCTCAACAGCCAAAAAGGAGGGAAGATAGAAATGGCATCTTTCATGGCGCTTAGCCTACTGACTAACGGGTTGTTTGGAAGTGTGCAGTTTCTGGTGGACTTGGCATTGAAGAGCACAATTCTCCTTTTGGTGGCTTGGGCTTTGACTGCATCGCTGCGGAAAGCTTCTGCTGCACTCCGGCATTGGATCCTGAGCGCAGCGATCGTTGGGTTGCTGGCCCTGCCAATTTTGTCTTTGATGCTGCCAAGCTGGAGGCTGGATATTTTGCCTGCGCTGTCTTCGGAGCCAACCGCAAACCTGGAAACAAACGCAATTGCAATCACTCCGGTTGTTTCTACAACGACAGCCGCTCCGATTCCTGATGAACGCGCCGGTCAATTCGTGACCATCACTCCTGTTGAAACAACGCGGACGCCCAGGTTCGAGGTTGAATCTGACGGAATAGTACCGAACACACAGCAGAAAGCAGCTTGGCCAACAATCTTGCCGTCGTTCATTTGGTCACTGAATTGGGGAATGGCAGCGTTTGGATTTTGGGCGTTTGGGGCTTTGCTAGTCGTTGTCAGATTGCTTGCCGGAACTTACAGAGTATTTACTCTGGCCAATCAGGCCAAACCGATTACGGAAAGCGTGTGGACTTCGATGGCAGGCAATGTAGCTGCAAGGTTAGGCATAAGAAGTCGGGTTGGGTTGTTGCAAAGCGAGCAGATTGAAATTCCTATGACCGTAGGCGCTTTGCGCTCGATTGTGATGTTGCCTGCGGATGCGGATCAATGGTCGCAACAATGCCGCAATGTGGTATTGCTGCACGAACTTGCGCACGTCAAACGCCGGGATTGCCTGATTCAAAACCTGGCGCAACTGGCTTGTGCCGTTTACTGGTTCAATCCTCTGGTCTGGATGGTGGCAAAACAGCTTCGCGTTGAACGGGAATTGGCTTGTGATGATCGAGTGCTGGAAGCGGGAACCAAAGCGACCGACTATGCGAATCATTTGGTTGAAATCGCCAGAGCTTTCAGAGCGAGCGAGTTTGGTTATACAGGTTCGATGCAGCCATATTTGCCTGCTGTCGGTATGGCTTGTTCGCAATTGGAAAGCCGCGTGCGTTCGATTCTTGATCCGGGAGTGAAACGAAGCGGGTTGAATCGGCTGAGTGTATTGGCAGCTAGCCTTGGCGCAGCTTGCCTGATTTTGTCACTGGCAGCTTTACAACCCTGGAAAGCCGCGGCTCGCCCTTCAACGGATCTCTCAAATTCCTCGAAGTCACAAGTCAAAGAAAATTCCGCCTTGCCAGTAGAAACTGCCGAAGCGCAAAAATCTGAAGTCAGGCTGGCAAAGGATCTCACAGAAACTGCTGCCAAATTATCTGTGGAGCAGGAACGCCCAGAGCAGTCGTATGCGCCAGAATCTGAAGAGTCTTTATCGGCGCAGCAAAATGATCAGACAAAAGTCCCTTCTTCAGAACTGACTGCTGATCAACTTATTCAGATGAAGGTTCACGACATAACTCCGGAATTTATCGAGTCTATGCGGAAAGCGGGCTTGGAGAGCTTGACGGTTCAGCAATTGGTAAATCTGAAGGTTCATAACATCGGCACGGAT